>JBDKJZ010000239.1:0-8022 GCA_039796375.1 Pseudomonadota bacterium | reverse complement strand
CCTAGCGCTCGAGCTGATGCAGCTCGCCCGAGACCCGAACGTTGCGTTCGACAAGATCAAACGGCTGGTCGAAGCCGAGCCGATGCTCGCCGGCAAAGTGCTCACGACCGCGCAGTCAGCTTACTACTCGCGCGGCACGGCCATGACTTCGCTGGAGGACGCGATGGCTCGGCTTGGGCTTCGGACCTTGGCCGACTTGTTTCTGCAGGCGGCAATGAGCGCGCGGGTGTTCCGCGCGCCAGGGTTTGAGCGACCGATGGAAGTGCTGCGTAAGCATTCTGTGGTCACCGCCACGATGGCTCGGAGTGTGTGCCGTCAAACGGGGTTTCCTGACGAGTATGCGTACATGTGCGGCTTGCTGCACGACGTGGGAATGGCCGCCTGCATTTTGCTGGTTGCCGATGTCCCTCGCGGTGAGCCGCTGCCAGTTTTCGGACTGGTGGCACCGAGCATTGAGCTGGTGCACGCCGAGGCGTCGGGTGTGGTTGTGCGCGCGTGGCAACTGCCCACAGACGTGCAGCTGGTCGTCGAACACCATCAACAGTTCTTGATCGGCGGTCGAGCGCATCCGCTCGCCGCGGCGATTTGCCTAGCGGATTGGCTGGCGGCTGGCGCTGGAGCTTCCGCGGGGGGAGAGGCCTGTAGCGACGCGGTCGCGAAGAGCACGCTTGAGGTGTTGCGCTTGAGTGAATCGCAGTTTCAGCGGCTCGTTGACGAAGCGAAGGTGGTCGCTGCCGCGCTGTAGCGGCGGAGGGCAGTCATTCATCGGCGGTAGCGTTGTCGAGCCGCTCACGCTCTTCTTTGATTTGTGCGCCGATGAACAGCAGCTCGGCGTGCAGCTCAAGCAGCTCCGACGACCAGGGCAGGGGACTGCCGCTCAGTAGCTTGATACCCCGCTCAGCCAGCGCTTTGTCCGGGTGTTCCTGTGTCAGCCACTTCGTCAGCTTCTGACTGCGCGCCGCTTGAAGTTGGCTCCACTGCTGGTACTGAGCCGCGACTTCTTTGCGGGTAAGCGCGCCGAGGCTTGGCCAAAACCTGCCGTCAGTTTTCGGCGCAATCAATTCGGCGGCGACCGCTAGGTGTCGTGATTGTTGGAGCATGGCGCGGTTCGCTACTGCCGGGATCCGCGCTAGGAATTCATCCTGCTTGGCGAGCAGTTTGCGTAGCTTTTTCTCCTGCTTCTTGAGCGCAAAACCCGCGCCGAACTTCTTGCCCAAGAGGCCACCCAGCCAGCCCCCAGCGGCAGCGCCAAGAGGACCGAGCATGCCTCCTGCGATCGCGCCCGCGCGCGCCCCAGCCCATCCGCCCACTGCAGAACCCGCCTGGTCGGTGAAGCTATTCTTGGCTGCGGTGACCCAGTCCTTGTTCCCTTGGGCCGCGAGCTGGGCGCTCTGAAAGACGCTCATCAAGAGCGGATTAGCGGCTTGGTTCAGTACGAGTTTGCCTAGCTGCGAAACCGGGTCGAGTGGCGCGGGCGAGCTTGCGCTCGGTGCCTCGGAGTCTTGTCCCGCGTGGGCTCTCGCTGCGTTCGGTGCAACCAGCCCGACCCGCTCGGCTGAGATAGGGTCAAGCGCGACGACCAAAGCGTGATCGATGAACGCTTCAGCGTGATCGCACAAAGTGACTACGGGCAGGTCGTGGCCCTCATCGAGGAAACGCTGAATTTCGTCCACGTCGAGGGTCGCCAGCAGGTGCACGGCATAACCGTCGACCGCCGCGCGCCACCCGGGTAGCTGACTTTGCGACGGGCTCGCTTCCAGCTGCACGTCGTGCCCCTGCGCGCGGAGTTCTTCCGCGAGCAGTAGCTCCCCTCGATGACCCAGCGCAAACAGTTGTTCTCGCTCGAGACTCTCCGGCGCCAGCTTCGGCGACGCCTGCCTCCACTCAGTTAGGAGTTGTTCGAAACTAAGCGGGACTTGCCTTGGCGCGTACGCGCTCAGCGGCGATCTATCAATTCGCGAGAGCTGGTAAAGCACCTCGCTGGCAGAAAGCCCCGCCTGGTTGTGGGCCTTAGGCAGGCTGCGGCGCCAGCCCTCCACAAGCGCGGGCGGAACGTCAGCGAGCACTTGTCTGAGCCGCTTTCTGAGCCGAACGATGCGCAAGTAGCGGAACAGCAATACGCTCAACACGACGAGCGGGATGACCGCCAAGAGCTCAAGCGGTAGAGTAGTTTCAGGCGGCACAGTGGGTCATCCTAAGGTCATCCTAGGGCCTAACACGCAGGGCACGCAACGCCTGAGCCGAAGCTGGGGGTTGGTGGGCGAGGGATCGCCTGGTTCGGGGCGTCTGAGCTCAATCTATCGGTACGGGGCGTCTCAGCAGCCCTTTTCTTTCCGGGTGAGCAGATCCGTCAGCTCCCAACTTAGTAGCAATCGCGACCATCTAGGCCACCCGCTGTATGCGCCCCACGCGGTATCGGTCATCCGGCGGAATTCAGGTGGCCCTATCGCGCTCGCCAGCTGCAAGTGCCTCCTGAGTGAGTAGGCAACGTTGTCCTTCATAGCGGCTGACTCATCAAGGGTGGGGTAGCTGGTGAACACTCGCGCCAGCTACCCCACCCAATAAACTGCGCGCGATCTCGGCCGCCGACACAATCAGTGCCCGAGGTCTACGGCGGGCAGGTTGTCGCCCATCTCGCCGGGGTTATCGCCGCGGTTGTCGATGTCGCCAAGTCCGAGCACGCCGGATATGTTGTATCCCCAGCACTTAAGCGCACCGTCGTCGAGCAGTGCGCAGGTGTGGTAAACCCCGGCGGCGAGCGCGACGGCGGTACGTCCCGTGCCGAGATCCAGAGCGGGGAGGTTATCGCCCATCTCACCGGCTTCGTCGCCGCGCAATGCCGTTCCGCCGGGGCCAAACTGGAGGACAGAGGAGTTTCCCCAGCACTTCGCCGCGCCGTTGTCGAGCCGTGCGCAGGTCTGGTCGCCGTCTGCGGTCACCGCCACGGCGGTACGCCCGGTGCCGAGGTCCGCGGTGGGGAGGTCGTCGCCCATCTCGCCACTGTTGTCGCCCCGGTCGCTGCTGTCGCCGATGCCGAGCTGGCCGTCGTCGTTGCTTCCCCAACATTTCAGCGCTCCATCGTAGAGCAGTGCGCAGGCGTGGCCGCCCCCTGCGCTGAGCGCGATGGCGGTACGTCCGGCGCCGAGGTCCACTGCGGGAAGGTCGTCGCCCATCTCGCCGGGGTTATCGCCGCGATTACCGAAAAGGTCGTCGCCCATCCTGCCGTTGCCAAGGCCGAGCACGCCGTATCTGTTGGAGCCCCAGCACTTCAGCGCGCCGTTGTCGAGCAGCGCGCAGGTGTGGTCGTCCTCTGCGTTGAGCCCCGCGACGGTACGTCCGGTGCCAAGGTCCACTGCGGGGAGGTTATCGCCCATCTCGCCGGCTTCGTCGCCGCGCCATACCCTGTCGCCGATGCCGAGCTGGCCTCTGCCGTTTTTTCCCCAGAACTTCGCCGCGCCGTTGTCGAACAGCGCGCAAGTGTGGTTTTCCCCTGCGGTGAGCGCGATGGCGGTCCGTCCGGTGCCGAGGTCTACTGCGGGAAGCTCGTCGCCCATCTCGCCGGGGTTATCGCCGCGCGATTCCGTGTCGCCGAGGCCGAGTTGGCCGTACTGATTGTCTCCCCAGCACTTCAGCGCGCCGTCGTCGAGCAGTGCGCAGGTATGCGCGCCCCCTGCGGCGAGCGCCGCGGCGGTCCGTCCGCTGCCGAGGTTCACCTCGGGCAGGTCGTCGCCCATCTCGCCGGCTTCGTCGCCGCGGTCGTTGGCGTCGCCGAGGCCGAGCTGGCCTGCCACATTGTCTCCCCAGCACTTCACTGCGCCGTCCGTGCGGAGGGCGCAAGTGTGATTGACCCCGGACACGAGCTCGCTGACTGCTGGCGTCGGGCCGTCACACTGGGTGTTTGCGCCGGAGGCGTCGTCGCCAGCGACGTTCGTTGCGCCGGGTACGCACGCGACGCAGCTGTTGGCCTTCACGCGCTGGTTCGCTCGGCAGAAGGTGACGTCGCAGCTCGTGTTTGCGCCGGAAGCATTGTCGCCGGCCAGGTTGGTGGTGCCGGGTGGGCAGCTCACGCAGGAGTTCGCCTCGACGCGTTGGTCGGTTCCGCAGAGCGTCGTATCACACTGGGTGTTAACGCCGGAGGCATTGTCGCCTTCCAGGTTGGTGGTGCCGGGTGCGCACTCGACGCAGGCATTAGCAGCCACGTGCTCGTTGGCGCGGCAGAGCACCCGGCTGCACCGTGTGTCGTCACCCGACGCATCGGCGCCGCCTTTGCTGATGGTCCCGGCTGCGCAGGGTACGCAGGTGTGGGCAAGGGCGCGTTCGTCGTCGCGGCACAGCAGCGTTTCGCAGCGTGTGTCCGCTCCGGCGGGGTCGTCACCCTCATCGTTGAACGTGCCGGGGGGGGCAGCGCTCGCACGCGCCGCCAGCGACACGTTCGTCCTGGGCGCACGGCTCCCGTTCGGCGGCGTCCTTGTCGCCTCCGCTTCCCGCGTCGGGCGTTATGCCCGCGTCTAGTGTCATGCCCGCGTCGGACGCTATGTCCTTGCCGTCGTGGATACCTCTAACGTTGCCGGTGTCCGACGTCGAAGAAGCCCCGCATCCCACGAGACATGTGAAGACAACGAACAGCCGCGCGACCACTACCACCCCTTGTTGGACCGTCATGAGAAGACGCTTACTGCGCAGGTCTCAGGAAGTCAAAGCACGCACCTTTGTGCCGCCCGGCGAGTGTCATCGGGCGTTCGGCAGATCCTGATGAATCGGACGGCTAGGGCGTTGACGCTCATCGCGTTCGCGACAGGGCTGACAGCTAGGGTCGTCAGCTCTTGTGCTCCAGAGCTCAACGACTCACGGGTTCACTCGAGGGTGATCGCGCCGGGTTTCCAAGTTACGCCGTCGACGCTGACGGAAGGGCCGTTCACGACCGGCATCACTTTGGTGCTACCTTCCTCGCCTTCGCGCACAGTCCGGATCCAGCTCAGGCCGTCCTGCGAGGCGACGTCGATGGAGCCTCGCGGCCGACATCCTTCGGGTTGGATTTCCCTGAGCGCCGATCAAAACTCCGAATATAAGGCGGCAATCTGCAGTCTCGCGCCGAAAGCGCTTGAGCATGCTAGTTTACGGCGATGTTCGTGCGCACGCTCGTCGGCCCAATGACACTCGCAGAGTACGTTTCGACAGAGCTTTTGGCCGACGCCCGCCATGAATATTTGCGGGGCGAGGTGTTTGCCATGGCTGGCGGCTCGCTTGAGCACGCGGCGCTCGCTTCCGCCTTGGCGCGTGACGTTGGCGCCGCCCTGCGTGGCAAGCCGTGTCGCGTCTTTTCGGCCGACGCCCGCGTGCGCGTCGAAGCCACCGATTTGACGACTTACCCGGATCTGAGTGTTGTTTGCGGCGAGCTTCAGCGCGCGGCGACGGACGAGCGCGCCATGCTGAATCCGATCGTCATCTTCGAAGTCCTTTCTGACTCGACGGAGGCCTACGATCGCGGCGCCAAGGCGTCCCACTACCGCTCTATTCCGTCGCTGCAAGAGTACGTGCTCGTCGCTCAGAGCGAGCCGCGCGTCGAAGTGCAACGCCGGAACGCCAGTGGCCACTGGGAGATCCACGAGTTTGGTCCCGGCGAGCACGCAGCGCTCGAGTCACTGGGCATCTCGCTCGCGCTTGATGTCCTGTACGAAAACCCCCTGCCCAGTTAGCTCGCTTGCCCGTGGAGAGGCCTCCTCGAAGCACATGCATCGCCAACTTCGCTTGGTGGGGTAGCTGGTGAACACTTGCGCCAGCTAAGACCAACACTCTCCGGACCAGGCCAGGCAGCTCGGCTACTTGGGATGCTTGCGTTCACGCACTCGCAGCCGCGACTCGTAGGCTGGAAGCGTATTGGCCACCAACGTGTCAGCGAGAAGCGTCCTACGTCAGGCTTTGGAACGGCGGGGGCTTAGGGCGAGCCCATTAGAAAAAATACAGCGAAGAAATCGGAATTTGCGAGCCAGCGTCAAAGCGCATCAGCCGCTACCGCGGGGTTGCAACCTTCCAGCAATTCCGCGAAAGAGCCTGCTCCACCTCAGGATTCGGCTTTCGTGAAAGAGCATATTGGCCAAAAATGTCGCGAAATGTTCCGCAGATGCCAACTTGAGCGCGCTGCGGGTACTGGGGTTCTGAGGGTCACGCCTTCGCAACACGGATTTGGAGAAACTGAAAAATGTCGGAACGCAGATGGTCCCTTGTTCTATTGACAGCCCCCGCACTGATAGCCGCGGCCTGCGCGTCTTCTGACTCCGACGACCCGACAACCGGCGGAGGTGCTGGCGGGCAGGGTGTGCAAGTTCCAATGGGCGGCTCCGCTCCGACTTCGGGCGCCGGCGGGACGGCGACGCTGCCCGGCGCGGGAGGCAGCATGAACGCGAGCAACGGCGGCACTCCGGCCGCGTCAGGCGGCAGCAATACGAACGGTGGAGCCAGCGCAAACGGCGGAACAAACAACGGTGGGGTCAGCGCAGGCGGAATGTCTCCGACGGGCGGGGCCAGCGCAGGCGGAATGTCTCCGACGGGCGGGACCAGCGCGGGCGGAATGCCGCAGACCGGCGGCGCTGGAGGCGGGCCGAACACTCTCGACAAGTTCAGTTTCTTCGTGACGAGCGTCAAAGCCATGCGTGCGCTCGCGAAAAGTGAACTGGGCTTCGGCGGGGACTTGCGTTACGGCGAAGCCGACGGCCTGAGCGGCGCCGACAAGATTTGCAGTGAAATCGCTGAACGTTCCATGCCGGGATCAGCCGCAAAACAATGGCGTGCGTTCTTGAGCGTCTATGTTGGTCCAGGTGGCATGCCCGTGAACGCCATCGACCGAATTGGCGCTGGGCCTTGGTACGATCGCCTGGGGCGAGTCGTGGCAATGACGAAGGCAGAGCTGCAGAACACCCGCCCCTCGAACGCAGACGCTGCGATCAAGGAAGACTTGCCCAACGAAGACGGCATACCCAACCACAGGCCCGACCCGGCTCAGCCGGAGATAGACAACCATCACACGTTGACGGGTTCCGACGCCATGGGTCTAATCCTCAACACCCGCCAAGACGCAACCTGTAAGGACTGGACAAGCAAGGAAACAACCATCGGACGGCCGCGCATCGGCTTCTCTTGGTCCGTCAGCAACCGCATCCATTGGATCAGCGGGCAAGATGAAGGGGGCTGCGGCGCCGGGTTCGATCTTGATGGAGGGGGCGGCTCAGATCCGAACAACCCCGTCGTCGGCTCCGGCGGAGGCTACGGCGGCATCTACTGTTTCGCGCTCACCCCATGAGAGAACTAGTGGTCGATCTCCGCGCGCTCGTTTCTACTTTCGCCCTGATGGTGTGCTCTGGCGCTTGCACCAGCTCCGGGGAACAAGACAGACCGCGCGAGCAGAAGCCGCCCCACGATGCCGGAAAACAGCCGTCCAGTTTACCGAACACGCCAGAGGCTGGCAGCGAGAGTCCCGTAGGCGGGGACGGAGGTCCTATCGACGAGCCAACGGGGCCCGACCTGCTCGCCGGCGTCTTCATCGTCGAGTTGGTCGCTGCAGTGGCAGAGTCGGAGTTCACGGGGGCGGCAGCCGCCTACGCTTCGACATTTGGCAGAGTCAGCGACGGGGCTACCCCGAGCACCAAACAGTGGAACCTCATCGGCGAAGAAGGCAATTGCAAATTGCTGAAGCCCTTTGCGCCAGCCTGTGAGAAACCTTGTGGGGCCACCGCCCTCTGCGTTGGCGAGAACAAGTGCGCGGAGTACCCAACGCCCCTCGACATCGGCAAGGTCACCCTGCGCGGCGTTGCTCTCAAGTCGGGCAAACCCGAGCTCGTGATGACCGCGTTGCCGCCGTCGAACAACTACCAACCTATCGGCGAGCAGCTGGCTTACCCGCCGTTTGAGGAGGCGGCTCTGGTGAGCCTTGAAAGCAGCGGCGGAAGTATTGAGCCGCTGCGCTTGAGCGCCCTTGGGGTAGCTCCTTTGGTGCTGATGGGAGATGAGCCACTCCTGCTTGAACCC
>JBDKJZ010000238.1:0-8032 GCA_039796375.1 Pseudomonadota bacterium | reverse complement strand
CTGATTAGTGAACTCAGGTTCCAGAATGGGGAGCGCAGCGTTGTTGCCCAGCGCGGCGAAAGCCGCGTCCAGGGGCTTCGGCATGAGCCGGTCAGGAATTCTGTCATAGGTGACGTTCACGAAGGTGTGGCTGTCGACCGTATAACGTTGCCCGAAGATCAGGAAGCTGCGGTCCAGGGGCAAGGTGTCTTCTGTCAGACTTCCTTTGATGATGATTCGGCTAGCTATGCGCTGGGCGCCCCAGCCGCCCCTGGCCAATTCATCGATGACCTCTTGGTCGCTGAGCTTGGCGGCGTCCTTCGATGAGGCGACGCCCAAGGCCGCCATCAATCCGCCCATGTCCGCCGGCGTCATGCTGTCGTGCTCGCCGACGTAGGTGCCGATCACCGTGTCGATATGCTCCCAAAGCGCCTTCTCTTTTTCCCCCATGAGTTCGCGTAGCGCTAGCGCCGCGTCGAACTGCCGGCGATAGAACACCTGCGTCCCATTCGACTGAGTCTCGATCAGGCGGAGATCCACCCGGCCGAGCCACATCATCGCCTTGAAGTACTGACCGAGCACCGGTGAATCGGTGTAGTGCCCCCGTGGCTCAAACTGCGAGAAGTCCTCGTCCCGGCCACTACCGAAGAGCTTGACGACCTCGTGCCCGTTGGCGGCAGCGCCGAGCTCATAAAGCTGCGTCGCGAGCGCTTGACTTCCGGAGTCGAGCAGCTGCGGCGCTTGTTGTTTCAGAAGCGCCTCGGCTACGCCAAGGTAGAGGTCTAAGTCAGCAGTGAGCTGTGGGTCTTCAAATGCGCCTAAGAGGTTTACGCGCATTCCCTCTAACAAAGTACGCAGCTCGCCGACCAGCACTTGCTCCTCTGTCCGTTCAAGCAGCGAATCAAACGTGCGATGCACGGCTTCCAGAATAGAATCAGCGGAAACGTAGACGGGAAGGTCGTCCAGGTAGATCGACTTGTAGCCGTAAGCGAAAGACGGAAACCCCTGATTCTTGGAGATCACCAGGCCGTTGGTCTTGAGCTTCTGCATCTCGGACGGGCTCAGCGCCAAGCTGGATTGCTGGATCAGGTCCAGGCCACTGGCAGTCGTCGGGTCGTAGCTAAGATCGCTCACCGAGGGCGGGGCGTAGCGTTCCGTGAGTGACGACGCATCAGTGGCCGCCGCTAGACGGAGCTGCTCGGCGAGCGCGGCGGGCACCTGCTCGGTAGCGCTGACCGTCTTCTGGGGTCCCGCCGGCGCCGTCGGAGGTTGCTTCACCGGACCCCTGCCACCCGCCGGGCTATCTGTGCCACATGCGACAACCAGGGTTAGGCTCAAGCTGGCACACAGCAGAAAAAGGCCGGAAAGAAGCTTAGGTGTTCTCATTGCAGAGCACACTAAAAGCAAAGCTCATGCCACTCCAGATGAGTCCCAACACCCACGAGCTCTCAGTCCGGCGCGACCTCGAGCTGGTAGGTGCAATCTATGGGGTCTTTCACGATCAGGTTCCCCTTGAAGCGTCCCTGTTCCTCAATGAGCTCACCCTTCGCGACGGCCACGTCGAAATCGCACTGCACGAACAAGCTGCAGTTGCTCAGCTGCAGCGAGCACAGGCTGGCTTCTTCGGAGTCCAGCGACGCGTTCAGCTGCTCCGGCGTGACGCTGGGACAATCTTCGCTTGAGAACGCGAGATCGAGCTTCACACTCCGGACGACCCACCCAGCGCCGGCGTCCAGCTCGCACGTTCTACCGGATCCGCTCGACTCCGAACTGCACGCGCCATGGCAGAACAAAGGGACCCAGACCCAAAGAAACCCGAAAAAACGCCAAGAGCGCCGCCGGCTCGGCTTCAGGTCGCGCAGCATGTTCATGCCTCAACTATGCTTCAACTTTGCCTCGACGGCGATGGGCTGAGTTTCGCGAACAGCAATCGAACTCGAGCTAACGAGCGACCACGTCCGTCACCGTGACGTGGATAATCTGGGAATGCCACGGCTGCATGCCTTGGGTCATCACGTTGATCTCGGCGATCGGACGGCCGCCGAACGTGGCAGGCAGAACGAGATTGGGCTCGTTCGGGACGTTCCGACCGATGCACTCTTTGCCCTTGCGCGGGCCGGCTCCGCAGTTGTTGATGTCCTGACAGTTCATATCCTGGGTCAGGTATTCCACGAAGCCGCCACCGGGAACGTCGATCGTCTTCGTGTAGCCGATGAGAAACGTCTCTTGTTTTTCGAACGACTTATCAGGAAAGGAGTTCAGGTAGTAGCGCGCGACCTCAGTCGTCTTGTCAGCCTGCAGGATGCGCATCCTGACCACGTTGTAGTGCGAAGGTACCGCCTTGCCCCCGACGTAGAAGGTGTCGATTCCCGCTTCAAGGTTAGGATCGGCTGGCGGGGTGTCTCCCGCGTCTCGTTTGCCGCCCTCGTACACCTTGCCTTCGGTGACTCCGTTGACGACGATCGTGATACCGTAGGTCCTGCCAGGCTCACCGCCGAGACTGAACATCTCTTTGAAGGCGAACCCCACGTCCTCAAACTCCGGCGCGTCCTGGTTGGGGCACCCGCCCACCGGGTTCGAACGCGGTTGGGCAGAGGCAATGGTGTTACAAAGCACCCCCGACGGGTCGAAACACGGCGTGAGGAAGTACGAGTCCTTCAACGCGAATCCGAACTCGTTCTTGGTCCCCGCGATGCAGTCGACGCTGACGCACGCGCCTGCCTGGCCACCACCGCCCTGAGCGACAGCGCCTCCGTCCGCTCCTCCGATTCCACCAGCGCCACCCGCTTCAGCGACGCCGCCGGCGCCACCCGCACCCGCTTGGACTGAGCCGCCTGAGGCGCCGCCGTTCGCTCCGCCTGCGCCGGGGCTGCCCGCGTTCGCGAACCCTCCCGCACCCAAGGTGTTATCGTTACCCCCGGCTCCGCCCTGGCTCAGTGCTTCACCGTTTGCGGCTGTATCAGAGCACCCTAGGGTCACGACGCAGATAGCCGGCGAAAGGAAACGTGACAGCGTGAGTTTCATTGGGGGTGACAACAGTACGTGTGGTGAGCCGCAATTGCAAGGCGGGCCCACCAGCCATTCGCTCAGCTCCAAAGACGAGTGAGGACGTAAGATGCCGAGCAGGCTGGAAAGCTGACCCCAACCCCGCGTTCGGACGAGTGTCAGGCGCTGCGTCCACCGGCGTCCAACACCAGAGGCCTATCCCTATGCTGATGACCACCCCACTCCGTCGCGATGCCACCCCCCGTTGTCGTATCGGTCTCGTCTGTTTACTGGTCCTGGGCAACGGCTGCTCAGGTGAGGCGCAGGACGTTGACCCGATCGACACGAGTGCTGGCGGAGGCGCAGCACAGCCGCGAGAAGTCACGGACGGCGGTATAGCCGGCGCAACGCAGGACCCGACAATACCAGCCGCCGGCGGCAATTCGGGTCAGGTGCCAGCTGAGGGCGATGCAGGCGGCGCAGGCGAGCTCACACAGGAACCGACGACACCATCCGCCGGCGGCGATCCTAATCAGGCGCCACCTGACGGCATGGGCGGGGCGGCGAATCCGGAGCCGCCGGTAGTCCCGATGACAGAACTCTCACCGCTCATGGTTGAGCTGGACCAGGTTCAGTTCACCGACGACTTCAACACCCCCGGGCCGCTCGATCCAAACGTTTGGACGGTCATGCAGAACACGCGCTGGGCGATGGAGGACGGTTTGCTCAAGGGGATTGCCGCCACGCCCGAGTTTCAGGCGTCTATGTCGGATCACAACGGCGTGAGACCGGTGATGGATGTTAAAGAACTGGGGGACTTCGCAGTCTCCATGAAGATCAAGTTCGACGGGGACTCGGCGAATAACGTGAGCATCGATTTCGACCACCACGTACTCGCTGTGCGTTTCAAGGAGGGTGAGGCCGGGCTCTACGTGCAGAAAGCAACCGAACCTTTCAAGAGCCGGCCCTTCGAGTTCAAGTTGGGAACTTGGTACCACGTCTTTGCGGAGGAACGGGGCGAGGCTTTAGTCGTGCAAATCGCGGGGGGACCCACGCTCTATTCCGAAGCCAAGGCGCTCGCCGGACCCAAAGGAGAGTTTCGCGTCGTCGGACCCACGCAGGGGACGGTCTCAATGGACGACGTTACGGTGTGGTCCGTCAAGCCGACGGCGCAGCCGACGTGGGAAACCGCGCGCGCTCAGTTGTTGTAGCCTCGCGGCACTACCGCTTCGCTGTCTTCAGCTTCGCAGCAGGTCCTGAACGTCACTTGGAAAGTCGGAAATGTACTCGTCGATGGTGCGCTGTAAGCCCGGTGAGGTTTTCATCGGCTTCTTTCGTCTAGCGGAGTAAGTCGCCCACGGTCGCAACGCTCGTCGGCTCAGCCAACTGCCGCTCAAGCTTGAGCACCGCGGCGTCTGCTTCACCGACCCGTTTAAGGCGCCGGATGAGCGCCCGCGCATTTTGTCGATCGTGTAGGGCAACCGCGACGGCGGCTTGTTGGATCAGATCGTGACGCAGACGCCCAAGCGTCCACTCATCACGCCCCAGGCTACTTGCAGCCGTGCGAGCGACCGCGAGCGTCGCGTGCATCGCCGAGTGCTGAGCGCGCTTGCGATCACTACGTCCCAGCTCGTGCGGCGCGAACCGAAACCACAAGCCATCAGGCACGCAGTGGGAGAGCATTCGTTTGTCCCACGCAGAGTCGGGCTCGACGCGCAGCGGGCGAGTATCGGCGACTTGACTTAGAGCGAACTCGCCGGCGCGTCCGTCTAGCGCCATATCACGGATCAACGGAGCGAGCGCTGGCTCCTCCTTGAGCAAGTCGCGAACCAAATCGCCGTGAGCCAAGAGCGCCTGAGGGACGTGGAGTACGTCGGGGCGCACCCCCGTGGCTAGGCTCTCAGCCCAGAGGCGCCAAGCGGCATCCGGGGTGTTCGTCAAGACCAGACTGCTGGCGGGGAGGCGGTGCAACGCATGCTCCGACCAAGTCGACGTCGCGTTCACTTGCCGTCGCTCATGGGCTTCACGGGCGCCCTCGGCCACCATCAACAGCGCGCTGAGGTGCAGCAACCCGAGCACGCGTGTTGAACCGCGCCACAGCGGAAGGCGCGATGTGCGAAGCATTTTCAGCACGACCTGGGCCCCAAGACAGGAAAGTAGCGCGACCGCCACCACCGCGATCGTCGCAGTCTCAGTTCGCCCCCAGAACGCATGGACCACCGGCAAGCTGAGGACCGGCAAGACGATCACCCGCCAGCGCGGGCGCACAAGCCCCATGGCAGCACCGGCGATTCCCAAGAGCGCAATATAAAGCCCCAGCTCTTCAAGCGGAGCCCAGGCACCCAGGCTTCTGGTGGCCAGGGGCAATTCGACCGCTAAACCCCGGAGCCCACGTCCCGAGTGCAGCACCAGCGCGAGCAGCGACGGCAATAAACCGAGCGCGACAGTGACGACTCCGGCAATGGTCCCGAGCACCAACGACGCCAGGCGCGGCAACTCGCCCAAAGCCGCAGGCCGCAACGCGAGTACCAACAAACACATCAGCGCAACTGGGCGCGACTCCACTGCGAGCAGACCCAGCACGACTCCTTGGGCCAGCGAGTGCCTGACGATGCCCAATGCTCGGCTCGTCTGCAAAAACAAAGAAGCCAGCACGAGCACCGTCGAGACTGCAGCTCCGCCAAGACGCGCGCCCTCGAGTTGCCACAGCCCGTTGTTGGTCGCCAAGAGGGCTGCCGCAGCAGCGAGTGCGAGGGACTCCACCCGCGCGCTCTGGCGAGCGAAGAGGCGACGCGCGATCTCAAACACCAACCAAGCGACCAGCCCGGTGCACATCGCGTTGACCAAGCCGGCCCGCATCAAACGGTTGCCAATCGGAAGCAGCGTCGCGGCTGACGACAAAGCGCTCGAGACGACGTGTTCGGCACCGATCTGGCTCGACCCCAAAACCCTCACAACGTCCACGTCCTGGTCCCAGCGGGCCCCACCCTCCAGGCGGCTGACCGCGAAGAGCGTCGGCTGGACCACCACGAACGCCCGAACCCAGTCAAAAAGCCCCCAGCTCAGCGCGCCAGGCGACGCCAGTGAGGGTGAAACGGGGACAGAAGACGGAGGGGCGGACACTCCGCTGCTAGCTGCCACAGCCCACGGCGCTGGCCCAGTTCTGGGACGAGTATTGGGTTGGGTGGGTAGGTGCGGATTTGTTCAGTTCTGTCCAGCCCGACCCAAAAGGGCGCACCCGGGGCGGCATTTTAGTGTAAATGCGGACCCCTTCGCTAATCGAGCGAAACCACCCAGAAAAATCCTGAGCAGAACCGTGGCTAGATTCATCGACGAACTCAAACGCACCCACCACAACGACCAAATCCGCAGCAGCGATATCGACCACGAGGTCGTGCTCTTCGGTTGGGTCGCGAATCGGCGCGACCACGGTCAGCTCATCTTCGTCGACCTGCGTGACCGCGAAGGCGTCACTCAGTTAGTGTTTGACCCCGAGGTGAACGCAGAAGCGCATGCCGTCGCCAACACGCTCCGCAGCGAGTGGGTCATCGGCATCCGCGGCAAAGTACGCGGACGCGGCCTACAAAAGAGCCGCAAGACAGGGGAGATGGTCAGCGCCGCGAACCCGAACCTATCCACGGGTGAGGTCGAAGTGGTCGCGCTTGAGGCGACGGTGTTCAACAAGGCGGAGACCCCGCCCTTCGAAATCACTGACCGTATCGAGACGCGCGAAGAAGTGCGCCTGCAATACCGCTACCTCGATCTGCGCCGCCAGCCGCTGCTGAACGCGCTGCGCCAGCGCCACCGCCTGAACCACGAAACGCGCAATTACTTATCCGAGCGTGGCTGTATGGAGCTCGAGACGCCGTTCTTGGTCAAGTACACCCCTGGCGGCGCGCGCAACTTTCTGGTGCCCGCTCGAACGTCCCCCGGCAAGTTCTACGCCCTCGCGGAGAGCCCCCAACTCTTCAAGCAGCTGTTCATGGTTGCCGGCTATGACAAGTATTTCCAGATCGTTCGTTGTTTCCGCGACGAAGATCTGCGCTTGGATCGCCAACCCGAGTTCACGCAAATTGACGTCGAGATGTCGTTCGTTAACCAGGACGACATCTTCGAAATGATCGAAGGGCTCGTCTTTCGGGTCTGGAAGCAGGTGCTCGGCATCGATCTGTTGACCCTCTACCCTGAGGGGCGTTTCCCGCGGGTCAAGTTCGCGGAATCCATGAGCAAGTACGGCAACGACAAGCCAGATCTTCGCTTCGAGATGCCGCACACGGACCTGACTGAACTGACCATTGAGCATGACGGTGGCGGTATTCCGTTCTTCGCGCCGATCGCCGAGAAGTTTAAGAACGGCACCTACCGCCGCGACCTGCCGAGCGAAATCGTCAAGGCACTGGTCGTGCCTGCGAGCGCCAACCTGTCCCGCGCGGACGGCGACAAGCTCGAAAAGCACGCCCGAGGTATGGGCGCAGGAGGCCTCGCGCGCGCTAAAGTCGACGCTGACGGCAACTGGACTCAGTCCCCCCTCGCCAAGAGCGTCACGGACGCTTTCCGGCAGGCGGTGAACGCCGCCGTGGGAGCCAAAGACGGGGACCTCATCCTCTTCCAGTTTGGGAAGACCAGCTTGGTCGACACGGTCATGGCGAATTTGCGTGTGCAAGTCGCCAAGCAGATCGGCCTGATCCCTGAGTCGGGTCACGGAGGGAACTTCAAGTTCTGCTGGGTCGTGGACCCACCCCTCTTCGAGTACGATGAAGACAAGAAGAGCTGGGCGGCGGCGCACCATGCCTTCACGCGCCCGCACGACAACGACGTGGACCTAATCGAGAAGGACCCCGGGCTCGTAAAATGTTACCGCTACGACCTCGTCCTGAATGGGTTCGAGATCGGTGGCGGCTCAATTCGCCTACACGATCCGGTTGTGCAAGCGCGGGTGTTCACTGCACTCGGCATTAGCGACGAAGAAGCCCAGGAGAAGTTCGGCTTCTTGCTGACCGCCCTCAAGTACGGCGCCCCACCCCACGGAGGAATCGCCCTAGGCATGGACCGCTTGGCAATGTTGATG
>JBDKJZ010000237.1:0-8034 GCA_039796375.1 Pseudomonadota bacterium | reverse complement strand
TCGCGGAGCTGGAACGGGCCGTCGCAAAGCACGGTGGCGATCTTGCGCAGAAGCAGGCAGAGGCCAAGAGCCTGCCTCCGCAGAAGAGCGCCGAGGCGCCCGCCGTTCGCGGCGCCGATAGCTGTCCGTGTGGCAGTGGCAAGAAGTTCAAGGACTGCCACGGCGGTGCCTTGGACGACGACAGCGCTGCCTGAGACCGCAGCGCAGCCACGCGGGGGTGAGGTCCATGCGACGGACGTCACCCCCTGCTACTAGCGCCAGTCCCCCGCCGATCGACGGGGCCGTCGAAGGCTGGCTGCTGCATCTTCCCAGGTGAACAAACGCGCACTCCGGGCAACTGCAAGCCCAGTGCTTCACGTCGGTGTTCATTTCCAGCGACCCCCAACGACGTGAGTCCTTGCCCGAGGCTGTGTACCAGGCGCTCTGGCGACTCTGTTTGATAGAGCGTCAGATTCCGCCCCGTTGGCGGTACCAGAAGCTGCGCGGGATCCTGCTGCAGGACGATCCAGCTGCCTCCGGCCTCGTACACATCAGCCCCCAGCCGGGCGACTCCCTCGTACCAACGTTGTTCGGCTTGAGTTTGGGGGGCGCTACGTCCCCTGGGCACGCGGTTCGCCCACTCCCTGAGCGCCGTAGCCAGCTGAGCGGCGAGCGCCTCCGCGGGGTAAGAAGTAGGCACCAAGACGATACGCGGACTCAAGCAGCCCTCTTGGTCGAATGGCACGACGTCTGCGGCAATTGCCTGCGCCGTCAGCTGGACCGGCGCTTCTGGGTAGACGATCACGGCACCAAATCCGCTACCGTGAGGATAGAAGCGAACCCCCTCAGGCAAAGAACCGTGCAAAGACAACATCGTGCTGTCGCTGCCGTAGGCGAACACAGCATCACCCGATCGGGGTGAAAGCTCTGCGCCAATCCGAAAGGGCGCAGTGGCACTTGGGCGGAGCCTCTGTGCGGCCCTTAGGAGCAGCTCCGCAAATACCGGTTCGCGTCTCGAAGGACGGACTAAAACCTCCGGGCTGGAGGCAAGCGCTAGCGCAATCGCCCGATGGGCGGCGACGAAGACGTTCGCGGATAGGACGACCCAGGAACGCGGCGCGGGTTCAGCCTGCGTGCAGAACTGCCGGAGTTCCGCGTCAGAGACGCTCGTCTCCAGGCTGCACTGCAATCCAAGCTCAATCGCCTCGGGTGAAAGGTCCGTGGACGAAGCGAGCCTGGTACGCAACTCGCGCCCAAACGGATGCTCCCCATCCTGTAGCAGTTTGGCGGCTTCGATCAGGTGCCGCACGCGCTCAATCGACTCGGTGAGCGCAACATCATCGGTTTTCGTTTTTTCTAAAGGCACCTCTGCTGACACCCCGGCGGCCCCGGCTCGGACAACATTTCGCTCAAGGTCGCCTTCGCGCTGAAGCCCGAGCCCAATCGCTTCAGCGTCAAGCGAGCAGCCGCGAAGCACGGCCTTCGGTGCCCGACCTAACAAGCGGATCCCTGGTCCCTCTCGGCGAACGAGATCTTGGGTCAGCACGCAGACCGCGGAGTCCACGTTGCCTAAATCCACAAAACACGCGAGCCCAAGCTCGCCGTCCGGCACTGGACACAGACTGACCGAATCCAGCGGAAACACGCGCAGCGTCGGCGGCTCCAAGTAGATACCCGGAGGCCCCTGCAGAGCTGCACCCGGCACCAGCCCTTCATACAACTGACTGGTGAGCTCAGTCATCCCATACTCGCTGACGATCGCCTGCGGCTGGAGCAGCTCCTGGGCGCGTCCGTTCAACTCGTCAACTGAGAGTTCCCGCGTCCGGCCCTTAAAGCCACCGGTCGTCATGAGTACGCTCCCGGGGGGCAGGTGAAGTGAACGCTCACCCAACTGGTCAAGTAACATGACTAAGGCGAACGATGTACTGAGCAGTAGCATGGGTTGCCTGAGCTCGGTCGCGAGGTGAATACTCCGCGCTAACCCCTCCAGATCGATTCCATCAGCGCTGAGCAACCAGCGACCCGGCTCAGCCAAGCTAAAATCGGCGACGCTTCGCGCCTCGCTTAGGGAGCCACCGTCAAAACTCTCCATGAAGCGCGCGGCCATAAACGCGAGCGAAGACTTAGCCAGAGGCCCTGGATCCGACATCAGCGCAACCACCAAGCGCCGCCCCAACTGACTAGAGTCGCCGCAGGGGATCAGCGCGCGGTTACCGAAAGCCAAACAGACCTCTCGATACGTTTGCGTGGTTCGGAACCAGTGACGCCCGGCGGTCGCCGCGGTGGTGCCACTGGTCTGAAAGCACGCTTCAGCGTCCGCCGCAGGGAAAGCGAAGATCGGCACGTGGCGGAAACCATCGGCGGGGACTGGCACCACGCCCGGCAGCACCGCGTGGGCCCCCCACGCCGCGTACAAGCGAGCCACTGCGGGACAACACTCCACCTGGTGAGAGGCGATCTCGGCCGCGAGTGCTTCGAACCTCTGCGAGTGTTGACCGGGGGACACGGAGAAGGCCCTGACGGCTGCGTGCAAGCGCTCCGAACGGACGCGCGCGGACCGCGCCGTCCCAGACAGCTCGACTGCAGCGATCGGTTTCGGCTTCACTGGACCCTTCAGCTACCACACGTGCGGCGGATTCCGCTCCCGAGCTTTCGCGCCGGGACGTCGGTGACCCCGCTCAAAGCTCCTCTAAGGCGCGCCGCAGGACCGGGACAAAACCGGTGAGCAACTCAGAGGCGATGGTGAGTGGCGGCGTGAGCACTAAGACCTCACGCGCTCCTCCCCCCGTTGAGGTGATGTAGCCGGCGCTGAGCAGCTTAGCCATCAGCTTGCCAGCGGCGCCGGGTTTCGGTCCCAGATCCACCGCGAGCATCAATCCGCGCCCGCGCACCTCTACGGGCAGGTCCTTTAGACTGCCCTCCAGCGCGGTTTTCCAGTGGGCGCCGAGCTGCGCACTGCGCTCAATCAGGCCATGCCTGCGAAGCACATCGAGGCAAGCGAGGGCGGTGGCGCAGGCCAGGGGGGCGCCGGCGAAGGTCGAAGTATGCACCACCTCTTCTGCGCGACTCCAGCTGGCCATGACGTCGGCGCGACCGACGCAAGCGCTGATCGGTAAACCTCCACCTAGACCTTTTCCGAGGCACACCAGATCGGGGATGATCTCCAGCTGAGTGGAGTGCAGCCACGACCCGCAGCGTCCAAGGCCCGTCCAAATTTCATCCGCAATCAGCAAACAACCATGGCGAGAGCACAGCTCACGGATTTCTTGAAGCGCGGGTTTGGATATCGCGTGAACGCCGCCGCGCCCGAGTATGGGCTCCAGTAATACGGCACCGATTGTTCCGCTGACCAGGAGTTGCCTGAGCGAAGCCAGATCCGGGGCGTCCCCTCGCGGGTACGGCACGAAATGCACGTGCGGATTCAACTGGGTCTGGAAGGGGGCTCGGTAGCTCTCGCGAAGACCGCAGGCCGAAAGCGGCGCGTAAGACAGCCCATGATAAGCGCCGCTCATTGCCACAACGCCTGGTCGTCCGGTGTACAACGCCGCGGTCTTGAGCGCCGCCGTCACCGCGTCTGCACCAGACTGACCTAGAATGACCTGCGCGTGCTCAACCGGGAAAAGCCGGGCGAGCTGCTGCAACAAGCCGATCTTGGCGTCCGCGGGGTACAAGTCGCCCATCGCTTGCAGCAAGCGGTCCGACTGGAGTTCAATCGCGCGACGGACGTAGGCGTGATTGTGACCGAGGAGCATCGAACCGAACCCCGCCGCCAAATCGACGAAACGATTGTCGTCCGGGTCCCACACGTTGCTGCCGTACCCGCGAGAAAACACGACTCCCCCGGGTGGAGCCACGCGGCAACGTCCGTCGGGAAGCTCCAGTTCAACCCGCTTGGGGCCCATGGGCGCCGCGACCCGCTCGAAGCGCAGTAGCCAGGATTGACTCTCGGGTCCTGGAATGCGCGTGCGAATCTCAGGCGGGGCGTCGCCGGTGCCGTTCCGAGGGTGAGCCACATCGACCGTCGTCGTGCGAAATTCGGGGATACCAGTCATAGAAACCCAAAGTCGTGAGGGGCACCTAACTCCCGAGGTGCCCGCTGAGTGCTAACGCACCTGGTTGCGTCCGGCGCGCTTCGCTTCGTAGAGACGCTCATCGGCTCGCTGAATCAGCTCCGCAGCTCCGTCTTCTGCTTCCATGACGGAGCACCCCACGCTGATGGTCACCGGCATCCGCTCACCTTGAAACACGAACTCGTGCTCCTCGACCTTCTCGCGGAGACTCTCGGCGAGCGCTTGGCCCCCTTCAAGAGTCGTCTCGGGCAGCACGATGACGAACTCTTCCCCGCCGTAGCGAGCGAAGACCTCATCGCGACGAATACGCAGCTTCACGGCGTCCGCGAGCTCACGAAGCACATAGTCACCCGCGAGATGGCCGTAGTGATCGTTGATGCGCTTGAAGTAGTCGATATCAAAAATCAGCGCGGCGAGCGGTCGATCGTGACGCCTGGCGCGAGTGAGCTCCCGTTCGAGCGCCTCATAGAGGTAGCGCTTGTTGTGGATCTGGGTCAGACCGTCAACGATCGTCAGTCGGTAGATTTCTTCATGGTACTTGGCCTCGGCGTCCGCGCCGGTCAGGTACTTGAGAATCGTCGGCCCCACTTTCACGCGGTCGTTGTTGCGCAGCTCGACCTCGTGCGGGATTTGCTGCTCATTGACATAGGTCCCGTTCGTGGAGTTGTCGTCGACCGCGAACCAGCGTCCATCGCGACGCTCAAGGTAAGTGTGGCGCCGGGACACAGAGTCCCCCTCGAGGACGATATGGTTGTCCGCTCCGCGGCCAATACGCACCCGAGCCTGATCCAAGACAAAGCGCTTCCCGAGCAGCGTCGGCTCCTTCGTGTAAATCACGACGACGCAGTCGTTCCCGGTAGGGTCGCTACCTGGAGTCGGCTGGGTGATCGTCGTCACCCGGGTCTTTTCGTCTTCGAACTCGTTCACTCAGCGTTCCAGCGGGATCTGACACGGACGCCTGTCGGATGGCGCCCCAGGAGGCTAACCCCTGAAGATTCCTGCGTTCAAGGTGTGAGACTAGCAGACAAACAGGCGACTATGCACAGGTCTCTTGATCCCTGGGACGCCGGTCGTACCGACAAATTCCACCACCGGACGCCAATAGGCTCACCCAACCCGGCTCATGTGCTCGGTCTACACCGAAGCACCCACACATCAGGCGAGCGTCACTCTTCGAGAGGCACGCCAATCCCCAGCGAACGCATGAGTCGCAGCGCATTTCCGCTTCTCACGGGGCCGGGACGGACCAGGTAGTCGAAGGTCATCTCCTCTGCCACGACGGTCTCTCTTAGGTGTACCTGTTGAACACGCTGCATGAGCGGTTCAGGAAGTTCACACAGCCCGCTGTCGTGAGTCGACACCGCGCCTACCGCCCCGTGCTCTATCAACTCCTGCAGCACCCAACGTGCGCCGATTTGTCGCTCCCTGGAATTCGTTCCGTGGAGAATCTCGTCGAGCAGAAAGAGGACCGGAACCTCGCCGCCAAGCGCCTTGAGCACTGAACCGAGCTTGCGAATCTCGGCGTAAAAGTGGCTCACGCCTTCGTCCAAAGAGTCGCTGATGCGCAAGCTGGTCCGGACTGCGAGCGGTGACATCTTCAGGCTGTGCGCGCAGACAGGTGCCCCAGTTTGGGCGAGCACCGCGTTGATCCCCATGGCGCGCAGCAGGGTGCTCTTGCCTGACATGTTTGAGCCGGTGACCAAAAGGCCTCGCCCTGGCTCAGCAAGCGTGACGTCGTTGCTTACCCGTTTCCCAAACGCGAGCAGCGGATGTCCCAACTGGCTCGCTTCGAAACACGCCGGACCGTCGTTCAGCTCGGGGAACGCGTAGTCCGGGTTGTCATAGGTGAACGCCGCGAGGCTAGAGAGGGCTTCGAGTTCTCCTAGAGCCTGGAACCAGGCGCGCAGGTGTTTTCCAGAGCGGGCCTGCCACTTTTCCAGCTGGATGACGCAGTGGATATCCCAAAGCAGCAGACCGTTGACCAGCGGGTGGATCAGGCCGTTGTGGCGGAGCTCAAACCAAGAAACCACGCGCTCAAAGCTCCGCATCGCGACGCTGGGTGGCTCCCGCCCCGCGCTCTCGGTGGCCTGCTTGAGATCTAGGAGGAGTGCGCTCTTGGGCTGCATGGACTCCAGCAGCTGCAGCATAGGCCCGAACCTCAAGAACACGCCCTGTGAACTGGAGACCGCAGCAAAAACTTGAGTGGTGATCTCTCGCGCAGTGAGCAGCAATATCGCCTGAAGAAAGAGCGGCGTCAGCCAGGTGAGCGGATGCCAGTCTTGGGACAAACAATACATCAGCCACGCGAGCGTCAGCGGAGGCGCTACACGGGCCACCCAGACCAACGAGGCCTTGTGCATCAGCAGCGGCTTAGATTCAGCCCAAGCGATGAGCGGCTCAGTGTTGACTCGCGACTTCTTCTTGGGCCGCGGATCGCTCGGGCCGAGCGGATCGGCCACTGCTAGCGCCAGCGCCTCCAGCTCCTGCCGAAACGCAAGCATCGGCGCGAGCTCACGCACAGCCGCTTGGCGGGCCCGGACCGCGTCTGGACTCGCGCGATTCATCAGGTAGCTGGCGAGCCGTTTTTGACCGAACTCGGTGTGCGCCACGTTGAGCCGCTGAAAGAGTGAACCGCGCCCAAACAAGTCCAGATCATCCGCGTAGGGGTGCAGCGGGTTCTTGAAATCCTCACCGGTTTCGGAGAGCTGTCGAAAGTCGCTACCGACGCGCCTCTGGGCGTCTTTGTTGACGGCGACCCAACGGAGCGAAAGGTCTTCCTCGCGGATGACCCGCGAGTGCCAAGTCACCAGCACAACGAAGAACACGAGCGCTAGGCCGGACAGGGCAAGACCGAGCGGGCGGTTTCCTCCGAAGCCCCAATACAAGAGCGCCCCGACCAACGCCGCGAAGAGCACACCCCGAAGGTTAGAGACCAGCCTTGAGCGCGCGCCGTGCCTCTCGGCGTCGGCGCTGAAGCGCACGACCCGCTCGGCGTACTCACGCGCGCGGGGGTGCTCGACCCGGTCTCCTGGCTCAGGCGCCTGCTCAAGTTCGGTCTTCAATTTTTTATGCTCAGCTCGATGGGCATGGTCGCCCCAACCGTCGGGGCTGCGGGATAACCCACGTAGCGCCGGTCGACCACATCGGCGATGCATTTACCAGCTTGTTCCGACATGCCCTTCACGCTCTTCACCTCGACCCCCTCGGCGCGGCCACGCTCGCGAACCAGAAACCTCACGACCACCGTGCCCTTCGGCGCGCTCAGCCCGCCGTGGTTCCTGACGCAGTCGATATAGCGGTCCTTGGCCAGCCCGAGCTTCGAAGGGGCCAGCGGCAACTCCCCAGTATCGGCGACGGCGGGACCGACCCCAGACACGAAGAGTTGCTGCGACTCGCCCGTGTTCTTTGGCTCTACCGCTGCAGGTGTTTCTACTTTCAACGGCAGAGAGAGCAGCTGGCTGGCCTCCTGTGGCTGCAGGCAGCGGATCAGCATCCCGTGGCCGTCGGCTAACCTACCCCACGCGCAGACCGGGTCATACGGATAGCGCGAGGCGCTCTCCGCGGAGGCCGAACGCAGCCCAGCAAGCTCGCGAGCGCCAAGAAGAGCGAATAACAAGGCCCCCAGCGTCAGCGCCCCAGTCCTGTACACGCGCAGCTTAGTAGTCACGGTTCGATCTTGGCCAGGTGCAACTAAAAAGCAAGGCTGCTGGTTCGACGATCTCGACTCAAGGCGTTTGATCCCAGGTGGCCCTGGGGACTATCTTGCGCGCCGTGCCAGGCACCCGCAAACAACTCGTTCTAACGATTCTAGAGAGCGTCGCTCGGCCGCGCGACGCCGAGTTCTACCTCAAGCTGTTTCGAGAGCTCCCCCGCCGAAGTTTCGCTGTCATCACCGCCGAGGCGGACGTCTTTGAGAACGGGGTGAGCTCCGTCGTCGCCCCGATCCGCTTTCTCAGCCAGCTCGACTTGTTTCCTGTGGTGGCTG
>JBDKJZ010000236.1:0-8168 GCA_039796375.1 Pseudomonadota bacterium | reverse complement strand
TCGCCAAGAAGACGCAGCCAGGCATGCCCTTTGGCCACTAGGCGCTTTCTTAGCGGACAGTGATCGTGTAGCTGAAGCTCAGACTGCAGCTGTCATTGGCTTCTAGTGTTTGAACTAGGCTTTGCGTGCCGCCATTGGCGTAGAAGCGATCGCTCACGCCGTTACCGATGATCACGCCGTCCTCTGTGTGCGTGGAGGTCGCCGAGACCGTGAACGAACCGCCGTGGGGCACTGCAAATGCGAGCTCATCGCCGAGCTCAAGGGTTCGACACTCTCCGCGCTCGGAGCAAACGCTGACGCTCCGGGCGACTTCGAGCTCACACTTGCCGACCGTGCCCGCGGTGGTGGTTTCGAGCATCACGAGCGACCCCTCGTCGCTCTGGCCAAAAGCTGCAGGGGCGACGAAGAGGACTAGGAGGGCGACGGAGAGAGTGTTGAGCAGCTTCATGGTGGCGATTCCTTTTCTGAGCAGCTGTATTGCAGCCGCTATGCCAGGACGTGTATCGGGGCGATCCTTGCGGAGTTTCTGGTTTTCTTGGGGGAGCTGTGCACAGGGCTGCACTCGCCGACCGTGAAGATGCGCAGCCTGATGTGAAGGACCCTGCACACCCCCGCATAGGCCATAAAAGACTTAAGTATAAATAGAATATTCTACTTAAGATTCAATATCAGGAAAGTTCTCCCGCTGGACCAGCGCTCGCAGGGCGGGCCCGGGGGGAACCCGCTGAAGCTCGTCTACGAAGCGTGCCGCGTACGCGCGGTTTGCACCTCGGGCGCAGGCGAGCACCAGGTAAGCGACGAGTTGACCCTCGTCGTCTTGGTCCTTTGCGGATTTATAGCCGCTCATCAAGCTGCGGTACGCCTCGTCGGGACGCCCCTTCTGCAGCAGCACGCGCCCGTGCATCAGGTTGGCTCGAACGTGCTCCGGGGAGAGGTGCAGGGCTCGCTCGCAGGCCTGCTGGGCGTCCCCAAGCAGCGCCTTCTCCTCGCACAGCAGCACGAGCCACGCCGCGTCCAGCAGGAGCTCAACTCGGACGCCAGCAGCTCTGTCATCCGGGTGGCCCAGCGACTCCAACAGCTCGAAAGCGACGTCGGTTCGGCCGCGAAACGCCGTACATACTGCGCTGAGCGACAGCAGCTGGGGGTCGTCTGGGTACTTCTCTAGGCCAGTGGTCACCCACTGCTCAGCTACCTCTAGCTGTTCGCGATGCAGCGCGCGTCTCGCTTCGCAGACGAACGGTGCGGCTAGGTGTCCCTGCAAGCTCAGGTCAGGGGCGGCCAAACTAGCCAAGATCCCCAGACCATCACTCATCTGGCCGGCGGCGATGTACGGAAGCAAGTTGAAGCCCGCGCCGAGTAGCGCTGCCACGCAGCTGCCTTGCACGGCGAGGATCCAGAGACTCTCAGTTGTGGTGACTAGTTTCTCACCGAGCAGCAGCCAGCATAAACCCACGAACACTAACTCGATTCCGGGACCGGCAGCGTAAATCCACGCGGACTTGTAGCGAGCGTGCTTTGTGTCCTTTGGACTCGGGACTACGTAGCCCTCGAGCGGAGCGGCATGAATGCGAACCCGAGTTTCGCCCACGCGAAAGCGCGTCACCTCACGACCGAACCCAATCACGATTTCGCTCACGCGCCACCCGACTGAGCGCGCCGCAAGCGCATGGCCCAGCTCGTGGAGGACCAGCAGTGGAACCCACGCCAATAACACGAACAAGACGCTCAGCCGGACCGGGTCAAACCCGCGCAGGACTTCGGCGAGCAGCAGGGACGCGAGCACGCCACCCACGACCCCCACGATGCGACGCTCACCGGGCGTTGTCGGCAGCCGGGGCGCGGGGTCTTGGGTGGCCATCCGTCGGATCCTACTCCCTAGCGGGATCAAAGGGGAGCGCTCATGCGTTTGACCCGGACCGACGCCAAGCCGACTGAGATACAGCGGCAGCATCCCGCGTTGGCTGCGTGCTACGACGCTGCAGCGCTCGGAGTCGGCGTCGGCGTCGGCGTCGGCGGGGACAGGGCAGGGCTTGTAGAGGGCATCGTCAATGTGCCTATTGGCCCCCCGAGGCGAGGTAAACGGCGCATCTTCCTTACGGGCCCGAGCAGCAAACTGGTATGTTGCTCGGCCCTCCCAAGCAGATCGAAATATGAGCTACCCATCCGAGTTGCTTGTGGCCGTTGTGCTCGCGGGACTGCTGCTGCCCCTGGTGTTTTTCGCGCTGCTAGCATGGCGCCCGATGACGCGCCTAGGGTTTGCCAGCGCGCTTCTGTCTGCCCTTAGCTACCAAACCCTCTCGCACTACCTCTTTCCCTGGAGCTTGGTCGGTTTACACACCCGCTGGGCGATGTGGGCATTGTTGTTTTTCGCGCTTGTCCGGGTTCGACACTTGGGAGTTCAACCGCGCTGGTTTCCGCCGAGCTGGTGGGGGCGCGCCGCGATGGCCCTCGGGTTCCTAGGCAGCCTTTCCTCTCTCGGCGACGCAGTTGATGTCGTACGATCACGGAACGCTCCCTCAGACACGGTCCGCGTACGCTCGCCGCTTGAAGCTGGCACCTATACAGTACAACATGGCGGCGCCACAGAGTCTACCAATCACCATCACCACGTAGCTGCACAACGATTCGCGCTAGACGTATCCCGCGTCAATGCTTGGGGTGCACGGGCGGGGGGACTGGCCCCGAAATCAGTAGGGCAATACTACATCTTCGGAACCCAGGTCGTTGCTCCGTGCGCCGGCCAGGTCGTCGCGCTCGCGAGCGATCAGCCTGACTTCGCCCCGGGGCGGTTCGACGCCGACGTCCCACTTGGAAACTTCATCGCGCTTCACTGCGCCGATTCGGACATTACTGTAGTGCTCGCGCATCTTGGACGAGGGACCGTTCAGTCGCATCTCGGTGCACAGGTGACCCCTGGTGACCCCCTTGGTAGGGTCGGTAATTCGGGCAACACCAGTGAACCTCACTTGCACGTCCACGCCGTGCGGGGCCGTGTCACCGAGCCAGAGCAACTCTTGTTCACTGGCGACGGAGTGGCGCTGCGGGTGGAAGGCGCTTTTCCGGTGCGTAACGACCGCTTGGTGTTTCGCTAACTCAAAGCGGTGTCGGAGTACATGACGCCCGCCGCCTTTCAAGAAAACCTTGGCTTGGGCGGGTGAGCCTATTGCGCCCCAGGCCTTGTTAAATCCAACTTTGAGCTAGGTAGGCTCATCCTCTGCCGAAGTCGAGATAGTGCGAACAACGCGCAACCGTTGGTGCACGCCCAAGCCATGAACGTCGCATCCGCCGATCGTGGGTCACCGGCCTGACTCCAATGCGCGCTAGTGATCGATCCCTAGTTGCGCCAGAAACGGACCATATACTCGTAAATAGTTTGTTGTTAGCTGGGTGGGGTGGCTGGTGCAGGTCGAGCCAGATACCCCACCCCAAATGCAGCCCATGTCGATGCAGCTTGGCGCTACTTGTACGCAACTGCAGCGCTCCATCTACTGAGTGCCGCGAACGAACGAAACAGGCTTACCGATGTTCGCCGGGTCCGAGCTTGAGCTGATGATGACGACTGGTTAGCTGAATTAGGGATTCAGTACACCGCCGGAGCTACCCATTCAGCGACCAAATTCGGAGTTCGAATGTCCTTAGCGCGCTGGACCAGAGAGAAGCGCTTGGTGGGTGCATGTGTGACAGAGGCCCCGCTGTCGTTCACTGACGATGTTTGCTGACGATGTTTTGCTGACTATGCTTCGCTCCCTATGCGTTGGCTCTTTGCTTTGTCGCTACTTGGCTTGGCGTGCGCCGGAGACAAAGGTCGTCCTGAGGGCGGTGGTCGGGGTCCTGATGGCGGCGCTCCGGAGACGGACCTTCCAGATGGCGCCGCAGGGCTACCCGACGGCAAGCTCTGCGTCGGCACGGACGTGTACTTCCGCGAGGTCGCCTGGCCACAGGTGCTCTCGCAATGCCAGGTCTGTCATACGACTGGCGGCGTTGCCGACGGGACTCGGCTGCAGCTGCGCCCGCTCGCTTCACCGTCGGCGCTCGCGCAGAACATGCTCGCCGTTCGCAGCGCGATGCAGCTCGAGGCGGGGGGCGAGAAGCTGTTGCTCCTCAAGCCCACCGGTCAAGTCACTCATCGCGGAGGCACGCTCTTCGCTCCCGACAGCGAACGCGCCGAGGTGTTGCGGCGGCTGATAACCGAGCTGGAGGCCCCGGTGACGTGCGCGCCGGTGCGCCCGGTGACCGAGGGCGTACTGCTGCTCGATGAAGTCGACACGTTGATCAAGGCGTCATTCCAGCTCGCTGGCCGGCCTCCCACCCCCGACGAGATCGCTCAGGTTCAGACCAACGGAATCGCAGCGCTCGATGAAGTGCTCACGTTGCAGATGCGCGAGCCCGCATTTTTCGAGCGCGTCAGGGAGATCTTCGGAGACGTGCTGCTCACCGACGGCTTCCGCGCGAACAACACCGACACCAATGAGGGCAACATCCTCAGCAGCGTGCTCCACGCGAGCAGCGTCGATCGCTTCGGCGGCGAGGACTACGACTGGCGCAGCTGGCCGCGCGGAGAAGGCATTCACCTGGTTGAGGCGCTCGCGCGTGAGCCAGTCGAGTTCTTCGTGCAGGCGGTGAAGAACGATCGGCCGCTGAGCGAGGTGCTCACGGCACGTCACCGATTGCTCACTGCGTACTCTGCGCGCTTCTACGGGGTGACCTACCGCGGCGTCGCGCCGGGGACGCCCTTCGAAAACATCCCCAACGCCGATGACTACGAGGTGACGTCGAGCGTGCCGGGCATCAACGAGGCGAACGGCACAGGCGAGTACGCGGGGGTGCTCACGACTCCCGCGTGGCTGCTGCGGTACCCGAGCTCTCCGACCAACTTCAACCGCAAGCGGGCGCGCTTCACGCTCAAGTTCTTCATGGACTTCGACATCATGAAGGCAGCGCCACGAATCGACGCGGCCGCCGTCGATCTCGAAGACACGCCAACCCTCAAGAACGCGCAGTGCATCGGCTGCCACACCCTGCTCGATCCACTCGCCGGTATGTATTTGAACGAAGACGAGTGCGGCTACGAAGGCAGCGTCTTCTACCAACCGCCGGGGAGCCCCAAGTACGCGCCATGCCCGGACCGCGGGTGGACTCCCTCGACCGCCATGTTCCCGCCCGGAATCGGCGCCGGGGCGGCCAATGCGTTGTCCGATGTCGATCGGCCGCGCGCGCTCGAGGTGCTCGGCGCTCACGCGGCGACGCAGCGGGGCTTCGCGCGCAGCATGGTGGTGGGCGTGGCGACCTCGCTGTGGGGCCGCGCACTGCTCGTGCCGCCAACCGACACCACGCTCCCCGACTACGTCGGGCTCGACGCAGCTTCGGCGGCAGAGGCCACTGAGCTGGAGCGCCTCACGGACACGTTCATCGCCTCGGGGCTGCGGCTGCCGGTTCTCGTGCTCGAGGTAGTGAAGAGTCAGGTCTTCCGCGCAGGCAACGCAGACATGATCGATCGCGTCGAGCTGACTGGCCTCGGCGGCGGCTCTCTCGTCACGCCCGAGCTGCTCGATCGCAAGCTGCGCAGCGCGCTGGGCCTGGTCTGGTCGGGCCACGGGTGGGCGTCGTCGGGTGACACGGGCTACCAGAGCCTGGGCCGGCACGACGGCACCAGTGACGCCTACCTGCTCCAGCGAGAGCGGTTCAAGACTCTGTATGGCGGGCTCGATGGCTCGTTCCAGGGCGTGAAGACCCGCTCACGTACGCCCAGCAGCCTGACGGCGGCCATCGTCGAGCACCTCGCGCTCGAGGGGTCGTGCATCGCGGTAACGCGCGACTTCGACGCGCCGGTCGCGGAGCGCAAGCTCTTCCCGCGCGTGGAGAAGACGGTGGTGCCCACGGGTGTCGCTGCCACGGACGCGGCGCTCGTCGATACCATACGAGAGCTGCACCTGCGGCTTCTGGGCGTGCGCGTGGCGAACGAGTCTGAAGAGGTGCAGGAACTCTACAGCTTGTTGCGCGAGGTGCAGACGGAGGGCGCGGCGGCGGTAGTCGCGGGCACCCAGCCGGCCACGCTCGAGCGGCCGTGCTCTGGAGACGTGGACCTCGCCACGGGACTCCCGCTCACCGGCACCACGCTAGACGACCTATACGTGATTCGAGCGTGGCAAGCCGTGGTGGCGACGCTGCTGATGGATCCGCGCTTCACTTTGGAGAAATGATGAATCGACGAAGTTTTCTCTCGGGGTTGTCGGTGACGCTGTGGAGCGCGATGGCGGGCAACCGCGTGATGGCGCAAGCGACCAAAGCGCGGCCGGTGTTCTGGGTGCAGTTGCACGCGGGTGGAGGCTGGGACCAGATGTTGTTCTGCGATCCCAAGCTGGGTCCCCGCGTGAGCGCGGACGGTGGCTTCCACAGCGCCTCGCAGCTGCAGGTGGCCAGCGGCATTCCCTACGTCGACGCTTACTCGATGGGGAACCCCGCCATTCGCCCAGTCGGCCCGTTCTTCACCCAGTTCGCCGACAGGCTCACGGTGATCAACGGCATCGACGTGGGCAGCAACAACCACGACGTCGGCGTGCGTTACTCCATGTGCGGCTCGGCGTTGGAGGGCTTCCCCATCTTCGCAGCCCAAGTGGCTGGCGTGCTCGGGCGCGGGCGCGTGATGCCGCTGGTGGACATCAGCGGCTACGACGAAGCAGGCGGGCTCACCTCGCCCGTGCGCCTCGACTACCGCGGCGTGCCCGGGATCGTCGCGCTGCAAGACGTCGCCAAGCCTTCCTCTGGCGCGTACCTGCACAACCAATCCACCGTGACCGCGCAGCGGCTGATGACCACGCAGACGCACGCGAAGGTGCGCGCGCTGGCGATGGCGCGCGCCGAGCGCCTGCAGCGCACCCAGCGCTTGCCTGGGTGGCAGAGCGGGCTCACCGCCTGGCGCGAGGCGATGACCGTGTCACCTGAGCTGTCGCGACTGCCGGTGGCGGATATAGGCAGTGATCAGCTCGCGAACACCAAGGCGCTGGCGACGATGGGCATGCGCGGCTTCAAGGAAGGGCTCGCGATGTCGATGACCATCTCGGCGGGAGGCCCGAACCTGGACTCTCACGGGATCGCCGACGTGGACCACCTGGCGGAGCTCGCGCAGGTGTTCGAGGTCGCGAGGCATGTGCTCTTGACCGCCGACGCCGAGTTGGTGCCGACGGTGCTCGTGATGACCTCAGACTTCGGGCGCACGCCGGTGCGCGAGACCTCGGGCAGCGGTCACTGGCCGATCGGCTCGATGATGCTTGCGCAGAGCCAGGCCGCTCTCGCGCTGAACCTTTTTCCCGCGGCGAAGGTGATCGGCGGCACAACGGGAGATCCGATGGGGCCCAACCCGCTCAACACGGTGTTGCAGGCGCGCAAGATCGACCCGGCGACGCACGCGTTCTCGGACACCGGGGTGAAGCTGACGCCGACGCACGTGCTGCGCGCGCTGCGGCAGGTGGCCGGCATTCAAGACGCGCCAGAGCTTCGCGCATTTCCGCTTGCGATCGACAGCGCGCCGTTCACGCTGGGCTGAATGCGCTTGTGCATTGTCGAGCGTCGACGTGTACCCGACTAGTCGACTGTCGTCACTATTCTCGCCGATTCATAAAGGCTTGCGTTCCGGCGGCCTTCCCTCTCGCTTGTCAACGCGATTGGTTATCTGCCGTTCCCGGGCACTCCGCGCTGACACGGCGCTCAGGGCATGGCTGACGTTCTTGAACACGCGGGCCAAGCTCTGCATGACGCCCGCCTCAGAGTCTCCAAATGCCCAGAACGAGATCATCAACTGCTCACCCTCTTGGGCGTTGGCAGGGAGGGACAAGAACCGAACTGGGACCAGCGTTGTGCCGATCATGCCCAGCGTGAACCTCGGATCTAATTGGGCGAGCTGCTGGAGAAGCGCCGTGTTCAACCAGGACATGCGGGTCTTCCCAGCGTTCTGCTCGAGGTCACGATAGAGCAGCATCACGCGACCCGAGCACTCGAGGGCAGCCTTGACAGCGGGAGTCTCGCTCGCATGCGGCCCGGTGAACGCGCAGTCGTTTGACTCGAGCATTGAGCTGGGGTGATTGATGCGCTCGAGCAGCGAATAGAAGCTGTCGATCGCCGGGTAGCGTCGGAACGGTTCGAAATCTTCGAGCGACGTACGGATCAGCTCG
>JBDKJZ010000235.1:0-8183 GCA_039796375.1 Pseudomonadota bacterium | reverse complement strand
GGTAGGTTCGCCAGCGCAGCTGGGCGAGTGCCAAAGGGGGAGCGGTGTGCTCGACGTGCGTGGCAAGCAGTCGAGGACGGCACCGTCGCTTTGTTGCGAGACTGCGAAGGAGCCGCCGGCGAGCGACGTGACCCCGTCGACACCGTTGCCGCCCGCAGCCGTAGGGGCGCCAAAATCGAGTTCTAGCGGCGCCCCCAGCACGCTGTCGTAATTCGGCAAGCGCAAACCCCGCGTCGTGGTGACCGAGCGGAGGGAACCGTTCGAATTGAAGTCCAGAGAACCGCTCGCCACTTCTAGGCCGGGCACATCGCCCGTGAGCAAGACATGGTAGTCCCAAGTTTCGGCGCTCGATTTGCGTAGATAGAGCACGAAATCGATGAGCGCGCCGTGCGCGTCGTTGGCGTGCAACGGAAAGTTGACGGGGGCGATCGGTGCGAGCGGGTCCCACGGTTCGGTCGCAACCGGGCTTGCAGCGGCGAGGTTGGCGCGCAGCGCGATGCGGGTCGTCGCCGTGGCAGCGCAGCGCGGACCCGTGACGTCGCTTTCGGCGGGCAGTGGCCCGGAAGTCATACAGGCCGTTCCCCAACGCGCTTCGCCACCATCGACTTCTAGTGCGCTGATGGATGCCGGCCCGCCTTGCTGCGTCAAGCCGCTGAGCTCGAGTTCGACGGCATGCCCCGCTCCGTTCGCGGTTAACAGCCGCAACGGTTGGCTCTCTACCAGCGTGACAACACCCAGCTCGTCAAAACTCAGGTGCCCTGCGCCAATGACGAGCGCCGTGCCGTCCATCAGCGCGTGATAGTCCCATCCGTGCTCCCGATGCACGAAGTAGAGGGACACGAATTGCGAACGTCCCTGGTCGTCGAAAGCGGTAAACGTCGCAGAAAACGAGGACCAGCCCCAGGGGTCTTCGGCGTTGAAGGGTCCGCTCATCCAGAGCGTTGCAGCATCCAGATTACCAGCTATGCGCAGATGGCGTGTGCCGGGCCCCCCGCAGCGCGCAGCTTCCCACCCCGTGTCAGGCGTGACCACTACTGGCTCAGTGTCGGGCGTGCCGTCAGGGTCGGCGTCGGGCGAGCCATCAGGGTCGCTATTGGGCGTGATGACCGGCTCAGTCTCAAGCGTGGTTTCGGGATCGCCGTGGTGGCGCTGGCTGCTTACCCCAGCGTCAGTGCGGTCGCCAAGCTCGTGCAGGAATCCGAAGCCGCCGACGCGCGTCGACGCAAGAGCGTCCGCGGCGCCATCCGCGCCACCATCAGGCCGAGCAGGCAGTTGCGGCTCCTGCTCGTCGCCACCACCCAGCGCGTTGCCGCACGCCAGCAGTTGAAATGCCATCGCTCCCACCACCCAACCTCGCCCACTGTGTTTCATGCCGCGCCCCCTGCACGACCTGTGCCCCCTGCAACTATGAGAAAACCCTGGCAACGCGCGACGGTTCGTCAAGCGGCTGACACGTAGGGTGACGACCGATGGTCAGCGAGATGGCACGGGCCCACCGAGTTGGTTCTCTTGGCTCTCGGACAAATGAACTACGCGTTGCGCGGAAACCTCAGGCCAGCGCGGCAAGATCCGCGAAAACTGGTCCACTCGCATATGCGCAGTTGGGAAGTTTTGTAAACTTGCTAATGAGGCCAGGGCCCTTGATGAGGATAAGCGCGTTTGGAATACCTTGTATCGGCAAGCGACACGCCGTTCGCGGGTCAGGTGTTCGATGGGCTCGGCCTACTCGCGCCGGATCCGCGGGCTGACTACTCCCTTAGAGTTCGAACCGATAGCGGGCACCCAGCGAAACCAGGGGCCCGCCGATCACGATCGTCTCTTCTTCTTGGTAGGGCTGAGCTGCCAGGTCGAAGCGAACGTCACGCGTGCGCGTGCTCCACACTCCAGCGCCCCCAGCTGAAGCCAGGAGGCCTAGTGAGCCCGGTCCGCCATTGCCACGAAGCCAGCTGAAGACGCCCACGGCACCGTACGCAAAACCGGTGACTCCTCCGCCGCCTTCGAGGAACATGTCCGCGTTGAGAGCCAACGGTACTGTGAGCCGAGCGTTCGTGCCGCCCCAAATGAATCCAGCTTTTTCGCTGCTACGGGAGGCCGTTTCGGTCTGCCCGCCGAAGTAAAGTAAGTTGTTGGCCACCGTCAGGTTGAGCCCATCCATCGCTCCCAGGCGCACCCGCTGCCCTAGCGTAAACGCGTGCTGCATATCCTGGCGCCACGGCCCCGGGCCGAGCTGGGGAGCCCCGCCGTCTTCGGCCTGGCCGCTTAGCGCGGTCACCTCAAACATACTCCCCAGGTCTCCGAAGACGGACGTGACACCCACACCGAGCCCGAGCGCAAACGGACGGCTGTTGTAGCCCCCTTCGAGGAGGGTGGTCTGTGTAAACGCCGTGCTCTCCGCGCTGCGACCGAAACCTAGAGGCTGACTGCGGAGGCCCACAAAATAGCGTTCGGCGTAGTGAGTTAAATTGCCGTCAAAGAGCACCCCAAAGCCGGTCTGCCCGATATTCAAGATCGGCCGCAGATGCCCCTCGGCTTCGGTGAAACCATGTAGCTGCCGAGGATAAGTGAGGCTAGCGGAGGTTGACCTGTCGGCGCGCTCAACGCGATCTTCAAGCGTCACGCGATCACCGCGCCAAATTCTCGCGCGTGAACTTTCTGCGCTCACCGAATCGACCACCAGAACCGCCACTTCGTGCTCCCCCTGGTAGGAGCCGCCTTCGTCCACCACCGCCTCAGTCTTGACAACCTTGAGCTGAGCACCCGCGCGGAGACCCTGGCTCTTGCCCTGATTCAGCATGACGAGACCGTCAAACACCTTAACGATCTTGAGCGGCCTTTGCTCGGTTGCAGCTGGGGCTACTGGATCGGCTAGCGTGCCCTTCGGGGGCGAGTTGGAGGTTGAGGAGGGCAGCGGCGCAATGGGGGTAATCGGGCCGACCATCGACGCCGTGCCGCCAACCTCACCGAGTTGAACCGCGGACGTTGAGTTCACCTGCATCCACAGCTTGGATTCGATCACGAGAAAACCGGTGACGCTCCCGTGAGAGATAGGGATCAACTTTTCGACGCGCGCGCCTTGCCCAGTGTGAAGCACGACTGCCGCACCGAGCTCTCCCAGGGCTACATACGCCCGCTCCCCAGCTGGCTGCAACGCGAGCACAGGTCCGGGTAGCGCCACCGCGCTCCGCGATTTCCCGTGGCCTTGGTAGAGGATGCCCGACTCAAGCTCCCAGCTAGCGGCGGTTTCCGTGGGCGGCAGCGCGGCTTCCGTGGGCGCAGCGTCCGCCTTTTTAGAACCCGATGCAGGAAGCGAAGACTGGGCGTTGGCTATGCCGCACACCCCACTCACCAGGCAGTATCCGAGCGTAGCGGCCGCGGTGCGAATAGCGTTGTTCATCCTGGCAGCATAGCCAGTTCGTGCAGACAACACCAAGCCCGGGCGAGCACGAAGAGCCGGCTGCTCAAGTGAAAGTAAGCATCTTTTTCCAGTCGAGGTGGCAGAATCGGTCTGGGCGCAACCACGCTTGTGTTACGCGCTTCCGGGTTCCTGCTGCTGATTGCCGGCCCTGCGTGCGTCGACCTTGGCGGTTCCGTCTGGAACTCCTTGCGCGGATCCGAAAGCCGATCTGGTGAAAAGACGCGCTTGGGCGGTCAGGCGCGACGCTGTTTAGGCGGTTAGGGCAGGTACAGGAAAGTCGCGGCCGTCACGTTCGGGATGCTCAGCGGATTCAGCGGGACGCACGAAGGATTGGGCCGTGGACACAATGGATTGCGCGGTGGACACAACGGAGCTGGCGGGATGCAGAGCGGATCTGGCGGGGGGCACAATGGATCTGCCGGGGGGCACGGAGTGCCCCACGGCGTGAGGGGGACGCTGCTTGTCAGGGTGAGCTTGCCGGTCAGCTGATCGATACGGAACGCCACCGCCGAAACAGGACCCTCCAGGTTGCCAGCGACCAAAAACCTTCCGCTAGGGTCGATTGCGAAGTCTGTTGGCGTCGAGAGCAGTGTCTTCTCGAAACCCTCCAGCTTCAGGGTCTTGCCGGCGACGCTGAAGATGGCGATGCTGTTTTGGGGTAGGCGGTTCGAGGCGTATAAGAATTTGCCCGACGGGTGCAAGGCCACGTGGGCGCTGAGGGTTCCGGTTGGTGGGTCGCTGGTCGGCTGCGACTCTGGGTTCGACAGCAGGCCGGTGTTCGCGTCGTAGTCGAGCGAGGTGACGGTACTCGTGAATTCATTCAGCACCCACGCAGCCTGTCCCTCTTGATCGAACGCCATATGGCGCGGGCCTCCTAGGACCGGCGTCGACGCAGGATTGTTCGGTGCGAGCGTGCCGTCAGCGAACTTGAACTGCGCAACTAGGTTCGACCCCAGGCAAGGGACAAACAGATAGTTGCCAGTGATGTCCCAAACTGCCTGGTGCGCGTTGTTGCCGGGGCGCGCGACCGCAGAGGCCGCAGCAACAGTACCGTCGTCTTTGATTGGCAGAATGCTGACGTGGCCACTCTGGTAGTGAGCCACGGCGATCCACTTGCCCGTAGGATCCACCGACAGTTGCGTCACGCCGCGGCCCAGACCGTCGACCGTGGTGGGGACTCGGTTGAGCTCGGTCAAGGCCCCGGTTTGCTGATCGACCATGAACGCGATCACGGTGGGTGGGATTGCGTTTTGGTCGATGGCGTACAGGTACCGCTTGTTTGGCGATACCGCTATATAGGACGGCCCGCCCCCGGTTGGCACGCTGCTCACCCGGACCAGCTCACCGCTGTGTACGTCGAGGGTCAGCACACTGACCGTGTCTCTGTAGCTTCCGCCGTAGAAGAACAGCTTCGGCGCTGGTGGGTCTCCCGCATCAGCGTCGCCGCGTGGGCCAGCGTCGCCGCGTGGGCCACCGTATCCCGCATCAGCGTCGCCGCGCGCGCCAGCGTCGCCGCGACCGCCGGTGTTGCCACCCGCGTCCTCGCTACCGCCATCACGATCACCCAGGTGTCCGTCACCGCCGCTGGCGTTAGTGCCATGACGACCGCCCAGGTGTGCTCCACCGCCGCCCGAACTCGGGAGCGCGGAACTACCCCCGCTACCGTCAGGGTCCTTGGTGGCGCTGGCGCAAGCGAACGTGAAAATCCCAAGAGTCAAAACCGCGAACGCGATGCGATGCATGCGAGCCATCCTCCAAAACGCAATTACTAAAGCGAGAGCCCGAAACAGACAATCGGCTTTTCCAAGCTCCACAACAACTTTGGTTAACACCAATAACGGGGAACAAGTAGCGCGCTGGCTTCGCTTCCGCTCAAAGATTGTCACGGGCAGGCGGGACTCGATCAGCGCGTGAGCGTTGCCCCGTAAAGTTCCGCTACTGCGGCTAGCCCGCGAGTCCGCCGGCAGCGCAGCCCGAAGACTTCGTTGACCGGCGCGCACCTCCGATGACGGCAGCGTGTACCCCCCGCGACGAACGGGCGAACCGAGCGCCCCGAATGGTGACTGGAGTCGGTCATGTCCGGCCGCGACACGCGAAAGTTCTTTTCGTGTAGAAAAAGTCAGCTGCCTACATTGGGCGTGTATGCTGGCGGTCCAGCAGCGCCGATTGAGGCGATGCAACAGACACTCGCGCGGTTCGCTGCTCTACCCCTTGGCTCTGCCGAGGCGGTCGGCTGCGAGGGCAAACTCGGAGAGGTGATCGCGGACGACCGCTTGCTCGGCGTGATCTAGCAGCGAAACCAACGCCGCAAGCCCGGTAGAATCACCGTAGCGATGGTTTCATCGAGCAAAACACGGGCGTCGCGGCCGCTGCACAGTCCGAGAGAAGCGCCGTTCGGCGGCGCTTCTATGTCGGGCAAATGAGCCAACTCGTGCTCTTTGAGGTGAGCCAAAGCCACCGGCAAGTACCGTTCAATCGCTTCGCGCTCGGCGGTGGTTAGGCTCGGAGCCAGCTCTTGCAGCACTCGCCAGCCGAAGCGGGCATGCCCGACTTCGTCCGCGTAGATGCGCGTCAAGAGGTCGTACAGTTCGTTGTTGCGCGGCATCTCCAGACGTTCCGCACCTATCAAGGCCACCGCCACTGTTTCACTCATGCAACAAATGTGGATCAGGTTTCGCAGCACCGCCGCGCGGGGCGGCGCATCGCGATGCGCGGGGTATGCCGCTAACTCGGGCCGCTCAGCCCAGGCTCTGCCACCCAGTGCCGTCACCACCGCGCCGCACATCACACCGTGGCTGCGCTCTTCGCTCGCAAATTGTAGACATTCGTTCACGAGCTCTGGCTCAAAATTAGCTTCGGTCATTTGCTGCGCCAAAGCTTCGAACACGGCGTGCGAGGCATATTCATTGATCATTCGCGCGCGCCAAGTCGCCTCAGCCGCAACAAAGAGCGCCACAGGGTAGCCTGAAAGATCGGGACTGACTGGGGCGGCAGCCGTCTGCAAGTCGATCACGTGGCCCATTTAAGCGACGCCTTGCGCGACGTAGTCCATACTGGGCGGTACGGCCGGCCCCCAGGGCGTACAATAGATGTGCTGGTACTGCGGAGACGGCCCCTCCGGGTCAAAGCCATGCACGTCACTAGCGCAACAACTGGTGCGCAACGCCGTCCACGTCTCCGGAAGCGAGCTGGCAGCGTTGATGATCAGGCGGCAGCAATTGACGAAGGACTCATCCGCGGCCAAGGCGGGGTAGCTGGCTGGGCCGTTGCCGCCGTCCACGGCGCTCTCAACAAGACGCTGGTCGTTGTACGCCACGCAGCAGGAGAGCGCGGCGGGCTCTGGGACACTTGACGTACGGTCAGCGGTGAGCTCGACGTGTTCCACGCAGGCCAGGCCCGATGCCGCTTGGGCGTCGCGACGTAGGCCGCTGTCGCCGACGGCGGGAGCCTCCCTTTCCACCAGGGTGATGATCGGCGTCTGGCCGGTTAGGCCGGCGTCGGTGCGGTGGTTGGGTACTGTTGGGCTATTTGTTTCAGCTCGTGAGTCTGTTTCAGCCCCCGAGTCGCCGGCGTTGTTCACCGGGTGCCGCCTCAACGCGGAGTCGTTGGCGTTGCTGCCACACGCGCCTAGAAACGCGGCGCCAAACGCGACCTTGGCCGCAGCCCTCAGAGCCCTTCTTCGTACATTCGCATCCATGGGGTCATCTCCTTCTAGTTAACGTTTTGAGCACTGCTCGGCTCAACTAGATTGGCACTTCCCCTATGTAATGATAATCGGAATTTACAGAACGCTATTGTTCGCATATTCAGAATAGTCATCAAGCCCGGGCTCGCGGGTGTCGAGCGTCCCCGCCGAGCGCAGCAAACCCTCATGATCCCGGATCTTCTCTCGCTTCGTTGTTTCGTCGCAGCGGCAACTCATCCCAGTTTTCGTTCGGCTGCGCGCGCTGTTGCGTTGTCGCCTCCCGCCTTCAGCGATCGAATTTCGCAGCTTGAGCAGTCGCTGTCCGCCAGGTTGTTCACGCGCACCACCAGAAAAGTGCAACTCACTGATCCAGGGCGCCGCCTGTTGCCTCAAGCCCTGCGCTGCCTGGAAGAAGCCGGGCGCTGCCAAGCCGCAGTCCACGCCACAGAAAAGTTACCTTTTGAGCTGACGATCGGCACTCGCTTTGAGCTTGGCATCAGCTGGGTGGTTCCGGCGTTAGTGGCGCTTGAAAAGCAACGACCTGACCGACGGCTACATTTGTATTTTGGCGACACCTCGGATCTGCTGCCGCGCGTGGCCCGGCAAGAGGTGGATTGTATGATTACGAGCGCGCGCATGGCGCAGGGCGGGCTCGTTTTCGTGCCGTTGGTGGAAGAGCACTACGTGTTTGTTGCGGCACGAACCCTCATTTCGGAGCGGCCTCTGAAGAAGCCAAGTGACGCGCACACGCACACGCTGCTCGACTTGCACGCAGACTTGCCGCTGTTTCGCTATTTTCGCGATGCGCGGCCCGCGCAAGAGGTCTGGTCATTTGACCGCGTGCAGCACCTGGGTGCCATCGCAGCGGTTCGCACTCTGGTGCTGGCCGGAGCGGGCGTGGCAGTCCTGCCGGCGTATTACGTGAAGGATGAACTCAAGAGCAAGCAGCTCGTCGACCTCAGCGGGCGCACGACCCTGCCCACCGATTGGTTTCGCTTAGTCTGGCGTAGCGGCCATCCGCGCTCGTCTGAGCTGCGCGAGCTGGGCGCTGAGTTTGCCAAGCGACCGTTGACCTGAACGAAT
>JBDKJZ010000234.1:0-8196 GCA_039796375.1 Pseudomonadota bacterium | reverse complement strand
AAGCTGCGGAAGGTCAAAGTAGGGAATCGTGGGGTCCCCGATGGCTGCGTCGCCAAGCTCAACCGCTCGCCAGTCACTTCGGTCTGAGTCGCTCACGAACGGTATCGACAGCACCTTGGGCGCGCAGTCCGCACCATGCTCACCCATCAATAAGCTCATGAAGCCGTCGTGGGTGACGGTCATTGGCAGCTCACAGCGATCGCCAGGCTTGGCTGGCCCGACCTGATCGGGCAACTGAAACAGGCGCTCGCTCACCGACTCCGCCCAACTGGCGGGGACCGTCCGTCCCGCTGGGGGAACGTCCTTGAACACAGTGATGTCTCGCCGTTGCCCTTCTTTCTGGCTTAGATCCAGATACGAAAGCACCACGAGTAGCTGGGTCGTCGCCATGAACGTCCGCGTCGTCGCGATTTCGGTGAATGGCCTATCCTGTTCGATGATGTTCCAGGCCGTGCGTGGAAACATCTCGACGATTTCTCGGATCCAGCCGGAACGTTGGGAGTAGCTACGTAGCTGGTTCGATTTGAGAGAGGCGGCGTCGATCCCGCCCTGCTGAAGCGATTCAGCGAGGAAGGCCATCATTTTCTCTTTGAACACAGGACTCTCCATCCAGTGTTCGACCAGTTGAATCATGGCGGCCGGGTTGGCTCTGATTTGCTCGACCTCCGCGCTGGTGGGGACCCCACCGTTCACCAGGTGCTTCACCTTGGCGACGTAGGCTTCCGGGGGTTGCACGCCGCTCACTTGCCCGAGAACAAACGCTGTCGAAACCACCGGGGTGGCGCCTGCGTCTTCCATACCGCCGCCGATGGTCCCTCCCTCGCCGCCGCCGCCCGCGATCGGCTCAGGGGCGTTCGCCAGCCCACCTTGGCCTGCCGTGGGGGGCACCGAGTCAGGCGGGGGAACGGGCGCGCCGTCTTTGGCCCGTTCTGCTGAGCACGCGCTTACCCCCAGGAGTAGCATGAGCGTGCTCACCCACCGGGGTCTGGGCGAGGTGACCAGTCGAAGCACGGGCATCGGCTGATAGTGGCCACCGGGCCCCCGTTCAGTACAACAAACTAGAGCGGGGGAACGGCGATTCCTCTCGGGTACAAAATTCGCGGGAGCGTGGTCCTCGGCGAAGCCCACGGCTCGGCAACCCTGTGGGCCCCGGTGTTACTTAACGAATGCGTTGTAGACAGCGTTGACCGCGCGTTCATAGTCAGCGGCTTCGACGCCGACGATGATGTTGAGTTCAGAAGCGCCTTGATTGATCAAACGGACGTTGACCTTGGCGTCACGCAGCGCCGCGAACAGCTTGGCGGCGATGCCGATCGACCGCGCCATCCCCTCACCCACAACCGCAATCAGGGCTATCTCTGGAACGTACTCCAGCTGGTCGGGGTTCAGCGACAAGCGGATCTCGTTCAACACCGCTTCTACCTTGCCCTCCATCTGGCTCGCTTCAACCACAACGCTCAAGCTATCGATACTCGACGGTACGTGCTCAAAGCTCACCCCATGGCGCATCAAGATGCCCAGTAGGCGATGACCGAACCCGAGCTCCTTGTTCATCAGGTTCTTGGCGAGGTTGATCATCGCGAAGTTCTTCTTCCCCGCGATGCCGGCGATTTCGGTGTTCTTCTCGATCTCGGCGCTCAGCTTGTCGACGATGCGCGTACCTGCGTGTGACGGCTGGTGCGTGTTGCGGATATTGATCGGAATACCCACCTCGCGCACGGGCGCGATCGCCTCGTCGTGAAGCACGGTTGCGCCCATGTAGCTGAGCTCTCGGATCTCAGAGTACGTCACCTCTTCCATCGGACGAGCGTTCTCAACCACCCGTGGATCCGCCATCAACAAGCCGGAGACGTCTGTCCAGTTCTCGTACAGCTCCGCCATCGCAGCACGCGCCACTATGGAGCCGGAGATATCCGAGCCCCCACGGGAGAACGTCTTCACCTGGTCCTTGTGATCGCGTCCGTAGAACCCCGGGATCACATAGCGCTTGGACTCATCTTTCAGGCGCTCGCGCAAGAGCTCGTAGCTCCCGGGCTCGACGCTCCCGTTCGCCGTGATGGTGATGTACTGGGCGGGATCGACGAATTCAGCCCCCAAGAAGACCGCCATTAAGCGGCCGTTCAAGTACTCACCGCGGGACGCGACGTAGTCCCGCGTCACCTCGTCTTGAAGCTTCGCCTGAAGCTCATCAAGGTGCTGACCCATGGTCTTAGGCAGACCAAGATCGGACTCTATTTCCAGAAAACGCTCACGCACTCGCGCGAACGGCCCGCTGAAGTCCGCCCGGACTCGCGCGCTCTCTTGGCACAAGTAGAGCAGGTCCGTGAGTTTCGCGTCGTCCGGCGTTCGTTTGCCCGGGGCTGAGGGAACCACCAAGGTACGCCGGGGATCCGCCGCCAATATTTGCTCTACCTGCCGGAAACGGCCTGCATCCGCCAGGCTCGAGCCACCGAACTTGCACACGATTCGACTCATGGGGCGCACCTAGAGCACGCCGCGCGCGCCAGAGCAACGCTGAACTTTCGCTCCGGCACCCCCTCCGCTGTCCGCTGCGCTCCACGAAGATCGCGCTGTGCGATATCACCGGATTTCGGGTCCAGGTTACCCGTGATAGACGGCGTCTATGTCAAAATGCACGGCTTACGCACTGACCTTTTTCGCCTGCTCCGTTGTCTTCGCCCTGGGGTGCGGCGACGACGGAGACGTGGGCGATGCGTGCAGCACCGATTCAGATTGCGACGGCGGCCTGACTTGCATCAGCCACGACGGCCGCTTGACTTGCCAGAATGAGGGCGATCCCTTCTGACCTCAGCGGCCCGCTCGGCGCAGGCGTTCGCGTTGCTGGCGGCTCGGCGTCGAGTGGAGCGGGCGTGCCTTGGGCAACACTGGCGCCGGGCGCCGACACTCGGCGTGCGCCAGACGCGTGAGTACAGGCCCAAAGTCAGGAGTCTGTTCATCCACAAAGTGCTCTGAGCGAAGGCCGCCCGTCGCCTGCAGCAGGCGCGGCCAGCTACCCCCGCAAGCCTCGAATAACGCTCGGAACTCAGCCGGGGCACCTTGGTAGAGCTGAATGCCGACGAGGGTCGCGTTGTTGATCTCGGTTTCGGCCTCAAGACGCGTACTGAGCTCTGCGTAGATGGCCCGCTTGCGCCTAGACTTGGCCTCGTCCGTCTGCTCGCTTTGATACAAGAACGAGAGTTCGTCAAACGCCCTCAACATTAGGCGCGTGTGCTGGCGATAGAGTTCATAACGCTCGCGGTAGATCCGCAGCTGCGCTGAGTCTTCTCCGAAACGCAGCGCCAAGTACCCAGAGGTCATCTCGTCGGCGACGAAGCTCGCCAGGCTCTCGTTGAAGTACTGCTGATCTTTGACCAAGACCGTCGCGTGCACGGATTCATGCAGCAGCACGTTCGCCAAATAGCCGTAGGCATTCTCTGAATCGGCAAACATGGTCCAAAGCACCGGGTCGTTGAACCAGCCACCCGTCGAGAACGCTCTCACCCCGCGAATGTTCGCGTCCCAACCTTCTTCGCGGAGCTCCGAGGCGAATTCTTTCGCGTCGCGCTCATCCCAATAGCCGAGCCCCGGAAAACTGCCAACGATTGGGAAAGCAAATACTTTGGGCTCAAACGACAACGGCGCGCTGGCATTCACGAACCACACGACAAACTCAGGGTGTCCTGACTCTTGGGCAACGTAGTTTTCGTAGTTTCCGTTGAAGCGCAGGCCCTGGGTCGACGCGAACGACTTCACGCGCCCCACTTCCTCGAGCATTTCGCGAGTTGTTTTGGGTGTTTCTGGGTCAACCAACACGTCATCGATGTCACGGGCGCGGCTCAATAGGTCCAGCTGACCAACCGAGGCCTGCCACACAAACGTCACACCCGTGCAGCCACCAAGCAACACAGTCGCTAGTACAAGCCCAAGGCTGCATTCGAGTAGGGCTCGCGACATTCTAGGCATTCTGTACGAATGGAAACCTCAGGGCAATCCGTTCGTCGCCGAACACCCGATTGCCCTTCGACCTCAGCCCTGGCACCGTGCGGCTATATGCGCAGTTTGCACTTCTGGTTCTCGATGCTGGTGGTCTCGCAGTGTTCGGCGTGTACCACCGGGCCCGGGACACCTGCCGCTAGATCGCCGTCGGCGGCGAGCCCTGGGTCGTCCGAGCCTCCAGCCACTGAGGCCCCTCAGGCGACCGCGAAGACCGCGGCGAACCCAACGACTCCCGCGGCTTTCGACCCCAGCTGCGGAATGCCCGCTACTCTACACGAAGACACTTGGCCTAACACGTTGGAGCCCACCAGCGCGCAGGATCCAGCGCCGCCTGGCGCCGGCGCTGTCACGCTCGCAGTGCTCCCCGACACACAGTACTACGCCTTGTGCAACTCGCCCCACCTCAAGCGCCAGAGTGAGTGGCTAAGCACGCTGGCGAAGACCCGGACCTTGGCTGGCGTCGTGCACTTGGGTGACCTGACTGAAAGTAACACCGACGTGGAGTGGCAGTATGTCAAGGACGCGCTATCGCCTCTACGAACGGTCGCCCCAGTACTGCTCGCCACCGGCAACCACGACTACGGCGAACTCGGCAAGGCCGACAAGAGAACAACACTCTTCCAAAAGTACTTTCATGACCCGTCGCCCTTGACGCAGTCGGCCGTCGTCGAAACATTGGTGCCCGGTGATCTTGAGAACGCTTACTACAGGGTGAACCTCGGAAGAAGTGCCCTCGGAGTGTTGATCCTTGAGTGGAGCCCCCGAACCGCGACAGTGGCGTGGGCCAACGAAGTGTTGCGTCGTCACGCCGCAGACCGCGTAATCTTCTTGACCCATGCGTACCTCTTTCATGACAGCACGCGCTACGACTTCAAACGTCGCGGCGCGACCGAGCAACCTTGGAACCCGCTCGCGTACGGTACGGCGCGCGCGCCCGATGGCAGCGGGCGCCCCAATTCGGAAGGCGCTTACGACGGCGAGATGCTGTGGCAGGATCTGCTGAAGCGGCACCGCGGCATATTCTTGACACTGAACGGACACGTCCTAGGCGATGGGACAGGCCTGCTCAGCAGCCGTGGTGACTCTGGCAATACCGTTCACCAAGTGTTGTCCAACTACCAGATGCTGGACCAAGGCGGCCTGGGCTACTTGAGATTGCTTGAGTTTCAGCCGGATGGGCGGACCCTGCGCATCAAGACCTACTCCCCCTCCCTTGCGCTCTTTGCGACCGCGCCCGATCAGAACTTTGAGCTGACGATCTCTCCGCCACTCTGGTGAAACTGAACACCTGTTTCCTAGATCGGTCGGGGCCCGTGCAGAGGGAACACTGAGCGTTTCTGTAAGTGCAGTCCAGATGGCGAAAATTGGCCTAAAGTTCCGCGTTCCAGGTACGTACTTCTTTACCGATGAAGTCCGAGATCAGTCTCCCGATGGGACTAAGCTGCATCACCTCCTGCGCGTGCTGCAAGCGGTCCACAACCGTTGAGCTGATGGCCGTGGGCAATACCGCACACGCGGTCACCACTCGTCCGGTGTGCGCTCAATGTCGGCGCGAACACGGCACCGCGCGTGCGACGCTCATCGCCCGCGCTCGGATCGATCTCACGTTCGCCCAGCGCTGCATGCAGAACATGTCGCCGACGGCCGCGGCGAGCTTCTTCATGGCCTGCAACTTCAAAGCCGCCGATCTTCCGAAGTTGCGGATGTCGACCGGGCCGCGCAAGTGCTCACTCAAACCGCGACTTTACACGCCTGGCGCGAAGCTGGCCGCCGAGACATAGGGAAAGGTTTGCGCTCAGTCAGGTGGGTTGAACGCCGTGTCCCGATACAATTCGAGTCACGTCGAGTTCCGAGCCCTTCTGCAAGTAGCCCCCGCGAAGTGGCGCGTCTCGCATAAAGAGCGGTGTGTCTAGGTCGACGAACTCGACCCCGCCCATTCCGGCAGCCAAACAAGCTGAAACGCTCATCGTCAGCTGGGACTCGACCATTCCACCAATCATCAACTTGAGCCCCGCTCCCCGTGCCATTTGAGCCATCTGGATCGCTCCGGTTAGGCCGGTTTTGGTGATCTTCAGGTTCACGACATCGATGCAGTTCGCACGAATCAAGCCCTGCAGGCTCCGTACATTATCCGCGCTCTCATCGGCGGCCACGAGTAGCCCCGTGTCGTGTCTCACTTTGCCTAGACCCTCCCAGTCTCCGCGCGCTGTGGGCTGTTCATACAACGCGACGCGTTCCTTCAGTGACCCCAGCTCGGCGATGAGTCGTACCGCGTCCTCCGCTGAGAAGCCGCCGTTGGCGTCGAGTATCAAGCGGCAATGCGGCGCTGCCTCACAAATCGCGATGATGCGCCGAACGTCCGCTGAGGGATCGGCGGCGCCCACTTTCAATTTGAGTTGATTGAAACCTTGCGCCGCCGCGCGTTCAGCGGATGAGCGCGCGTGCTGCAAGTCCCCGGTGGGGATCGTAAGGTCAGTGCAAAGTGTTGGCTCGCGCCCACCCCACAGTCGCCAGAGACTCAGCCCGTAGACCTTGCCGAAGGCGTCCATCAGCGCGCATTCCAGCGCGCATCCGGCGCTTGGCGTGCCGGAGGTCAGCTCAGACACCAGGTCGCACAGCGTTCCGTACCGGGTAACGTCCTTGCCGAGCAAGGCGGTCTTCGCGGCGTTCAGGGCGCTCTCGGCTTGCGCCTGCGTTTCACCGTTCACCGCAGGGAACGGTGCGGCTTCACCATAGCCGACGAAGCCTGAGCGCGTCTCTACCTCGACGAACACATTGTTGGCGGTGTGCTGGGCTCCTGTGGCGATACCGAACGGTTCATTCAGATTGATGTCCAGGGCACGGACCCGAATCGCAACAATGTTCGGCATGACGCGCCGCTACGTAGCACCGCAGGCTCTCCTCAAACAACCGAGGCGAACCGGCTCTCACTTCGGCGCGACCTAGAAGCAGCTTAGGAACTAGCCCGGGCGCAACACTAGGCCGGCGCCACTACCAGTCGCGGCGGGCGTCGCCGGGGACGAGTGACCAGCCGCCCCAGAGTGCCAGCGTTGACACTGGCGGAGCCTCCCCGGCTACGCAAAGGTGCAGTCATCCCAGCAACCTAGAACGCAGACGCATGAATCTCCAAACCCCCCGTACCCTTGCGCAGACTGCCATCCTCACGCTGCTCACAGGCGCCTTGAATCACGGCTGCGGCGTGGACTCGTCCAGTTCCCAGCCCAACTCAACGCCGTCCGCGGCGCTCGAAGAATCGCCCCGAACAGACGGGCGGCCCGACGACACCTCCGATCCAGGCGATCCGAACCCCGAGACTGACCATCAACCGCCCGCGGGGTCCGGTGGGTCTGCGAACCCCGAAGCCCCAAATGGGTCTCAGTCCGAAACCGCCGACGGCGGCGCCAAGCTCACCGACGCAGGCACGGCGGAGGACGCAGGCACAGGAGGCGCAACCAATGGCACGACACCCGAATGTGCCCAGGTGGGCGCGAACTGTATTGCCGTGGGTTGCTGCGAGGGCCTGACCTGCGATGGTGAAGCGAGTACCTGTTTTCAGGCGATAACTCCGATTGGGCCACACGATCGCTGCGAGCTGCCCTTGGCGTCCGGTCCCTGCCGCGGACTGTTCACTGTCTACGGCTTCGACACGAAGCGCAACTCCTGCCAAGCCTTCGTCTACGGGGGGTGTGGGGGCAATGACAACCGCTTCGAGACGTCGGAGACCTGCAGCCAGGCCTGCGGAGCGCGCGCAGTTCCTTTCTGAGCTGGCAACCATCCGGAACCTTTTCGCTCGTTCCAAAGGGGGTCGCGCTCAGAGTTTGCGCAGGTGCGTGACCTGGGAGTATCCTTCGCGGTTGGAGGAGGGTGCCCTTGGATTCCCCGTACGCTATTGTAGAAGTGAACCGGGCTCCGGTTGTTCATGTGCGAGTGGTCGGGGAGCCAAACGACAAGAACTACCCGGACTACTTGGAGGCGTTGGCGCGTGAATTTCGTTGCTTGGACAAGTTCGCGATGCTGTTCAACACGGGCTCGCTCACGCAGTTTCCCGCCAAGTATCGGGAGATGCAGGACCGCTGGCTCGCGGACACCCAGTCCGAGTTCGAAGGCCGCTGGGTGTGCTCGGCGTTCGTGATACCTAGCCGGGTGATCCGCGGTGTGCTGATGACCTTGTTCTGGCTCAGAAAGCCCTATTACGGTTAC
>JBDKJZ010000233.1:0-8202 GCA_039796375.1 Pseudomonadota bacterium | reverse complement strand
TTTTCGTCGTCTCGCCAGACGCCAAGGCGGTCATAGTTCTCAAACGTGAACCCCACTGGATCCACAAGACCGTGACAACCTGAAGCGCAGGGGTTCTTGGCGTTCTGCTCGAAGAACTCGCGGGTCGTGGAGCCCTCGGCTACCTGGGCAGAGGGCGGCATGACGTCTAGCGGCGGCAGCGGCGCGCACAGCAGCTTGTCGAGCACGAAGCTGCCACGGGAGGGCGGTATGCTGTGAGTCCCCAAGAACATCACCCGGGTGAGCAGGCCGGCACGATGTTGCGCAGGTAGCTCAACGGGACCTGGCTGCGCGGGAGCCGCGACGCCGTACAGCTGCGCCAGTTCAGCGTCTACCCAGGCGCGGCGCGACAAGAACAAGTCCTGAACTCGCGCGGTGCCAGTCTCGTACCAATCGCGAAGGAACCACTCAATTTCCGCTTTCGCCGCGTCCTTGGTTGCCTCGGGCAGCGCGAGCTTGTCCGTTTCGTGAAGACCGATCCATTGGCCGTGAAAATCCTGAACGACGTGCGTTGCGCGCGGGTCAGCGAGCATCGTCCGAGCCCGGGCAGCTATCCCCTCAGGTGTTTCCAGTTCTCCCGCTGTCGCCGCTGCGAGCAGTGGCTCAGTCGGGGGTTGATCCCACAACATCAGCGCCAAGCGCGACGCCACCTCATAACCATTCAGCCGAAAGAGACCGTTGCTGCCCGTGGGCACCCCGCGTTCGATCACGAACAAGAAGTTCGGGGACATCAGCAAACCAGCGAGCGTCAGTTCGAGCGCGACTTCCGGCGACTCAGTCTGGCGCTGTTGAGAATAGAAATTGACGTAGCGCTCCACCTCCGTGGGGGTGAGTGGCCTTCTGAACAGCCGAGACGCCAGTGTCGGGAGCCGATTCTGAACACACGTGTCTAGAGGCTCCCCGCCACACCCTAGGGTCAGGTCCCCGCTCGCCGCGGCGCGACGGGCCAGTCCTTGCGCCGCGCTTTCCCAGCGCTCGACGTGTTCGCGCTGCACCTGCTGAGCATCCGTCTGGTTGTCGAATCCTGCGGTGCGCGCGGCCGCTGGAAAGGTATTCGCCGGCGACGAAGTGTCACCCAGGACGTCCAATGCGGCCCGATTGTACTGCTCGATCGAGAGGCGCCGCACCGTACTCGGCGCGACGAAAAACCCCGCCTGCGGGTTACAATCTGCAGGTGGCAGAGGAGGCGGGATAGTGACCACAGGCAGCCCTGGCCCTGGCCCTGGCCCTGGCCCGGTCTTTGGATTTCCTCCGACCGCCGGTGGGAGCAGTCCGGATGGCCCCTGGGCAAGCTCTTCCGTAGGTCCCCCCAGCTCGCCGGTGCACCCAGAGACAGCGATGAGCAGGGCCGGCACTACGGTGAGCGCCCGGTCGCGCAGAGGTCGCCAAAGGCGGGCCATAGGACGTTGCATAAGGGTTCATGGACCCCACGTGCGCTGAGCAAACACCGCGTCCCAACACAGCGCGACAATTTCTCGATGGGGGAATATTCTGCCGGTCTTGCCTAATTTCAGCGCCAATCGGAACGGCGAGTTGACCTTTCCGGCACAGCAGCCTGACCAATGTTTGGTTCTTGCTTGACATGGTATCGGCAGCATTTAGTGACCTGAGTGGCCAGCGGCCGGGAGACAGCCCTAAGCCGCTTCTAGTCAAGTCCCCCACGATATGCAGGGATGCAGGCGCAGCGCCCAAGGGTAAGGAGGGCCAGTGCGTCGGTGACGCCACCTGCAAGTGCCAAGCGGAGGGCGCCAAGTGTGTCATCGCCTACTGTTCGTTCACTGTTCTGGCTGATGCCGGCTGCTGACAGCGAAAACGAAGGTGGCTGCAGTGTTGAAGCCCGCAACCGCTCCGGAATGGGTGGGGCGTTGTCCCTGATGATGCTCGGGTTCACTGGGGCATTCCTCCGTCGCCGCCTGTCCCGCTAGACGCGCCGAACCGCGCGGGATAGCCTGACTACCGAAGTCACACGCACAAGCACGCCTGGCTCTCCCTAACCTCGATGAATCACCAAAAACAAATTACGGTGCTCGTCGAGTTCGCGTATCAGGGTCACCTGTTCCACGGACTTGCGATCCAGCCTGACGTGCCTACCGTTGGCGGGGCCCTGAAGTACCGCCTGGCCGAGGTCTTCGCTGAACCGCCACGCGCCCTGACGTTCGCTGCCCGGACCGACGCGGGGGTGAGCGCTGAACAGAACTTTGCCACTTTTCGGGTCACGCAGCGCGAGGCGATACAAGTGCAGCTCGGCGCGCTAGTGCAAGAAACGCAGATTGATGGCCTGAGAGTTCTAAGCGCGCGCACCGTGTCGCCAAAGACGAACGCTCGCACTTCTGCTTGCGCCAAGAGCTACCGTTACGAGATCCAGGACGGCGTAGCTCAACCCGATCCGCGCGAGCGGCCATGGCAGATCTATCCGGTGCTTGATGAACGGCGGATGTTGCAAGCGGCTCAAGCCATTCTCGGCGAGCACGACTTCAGTGCGTTCCGTGCAGCGGGTTGCAGCGCGAAGACCACCGTGAGGGTGCTCCACTCACTGAGCATCACCCGAGAGGGCGACCGAGTTCGACTGGACTTCGAAGGGAACGGTTTCCTGCGCAAGATGGTCCGAATCCTTAGCGGTACGCTGGCGGAAGTGGGAGCCCAGCTTCGGGAACCCGATGAAATCTCGGCCCTCCTTCTAAGCCGCAGTCGGCCTCTGGCGGGCTTCACCGCTCCAGCGCGGGGTCTGACGCTGCGGAAAGTCAGCCTCGTCGAACTCCCGACCGACAAGCGCTCGTAGACCGACGATTAACGCTTAGCCCCTGGGGCGCCGCCGGCTGCCTTCTTCGCCAAAGCCTCGCGCATAGCCTTGGCGATATCCGTCTCCGCCGAACCTGGCGCAGCCTCCGTAGGAGCAGTCGTTCGCGCGCTGTTGACCGCTGTAGCCTCGTCACGTTTCGAGTTGGCTTCGCTGACCGCCGTGGTCGCGACCCGGGGTTCTTCGGGTTCGGAGGGCTTCGCCGACTCGGTAGGTGCCCGGCGGGTGTCACCTAGCATGGTGTCCAAATTGTATTCCACCGGAGTGGCAGGTGCGCTGGACACGGCGCTGCCAAAGGCGAGCGCGCCAATCCCAAAACAGCTCGCAAACGCCAGCACCAAAACCCCAGCGCGGCCACGCCGGGGACGTTGCGGCGGAGACCAGTCGGAGGCGGTCACGACGCTAGCGCTCGCGGGATAAACCTGCGTCGCGTCGGATTCGAAGCGTGGCCTAAGGGGCTCAGGATTCGGTGAGACACGAGTAGTAGCCTCCCCCCCACCCCTGCCACCGGTGCCGAGGACCGGCGGAGCTGGGAGCGAAGGGAACCCAAGCCCCGAGGATCCGGGACCCCTGGGGGCTGAGGCCGGCGGAGGCTTCAACGCCGGTGTTAGCGATTTCTCAGCGACTGATGGCGTCTGCTCACTCAACGCGCCCAGGACTAGCTTGAGCTCCGGAACGTCAGAGAGGCGGGTCCAGTTGTCGAGCCCTTCGTGCCAGACCAGTGTCGCTTGCGAGAGGGCCCCCGTTCGACAACGCTCGATCACTTCTTTGGCGCTGAGGGACAGCTTGGTGCGCCGGTCTTCGCTGATGTACCAGGTCTCGACCGCCTCCAGCTCCCCGCTCGTGCCGGGCTCAGCCGCAGCCATCTTCGAGAGGACCGCCCGCGCCTGCTCAAGCATGCCCTCCTGGTAGACGGTCGTGGCTTCATCGCCGTCGTCCCACTCGTTGCCCAATCCTTCGCTGTCTTGCTTCATGCGCTCTCGTCTTCGAGCCAACAACCTAGCAAGATCAGAGGGCCTAGGACATCCGCAGAACGCTCAAATTCACTCCCATTCGGCCCGCGCTGCTCTGAAATTCCTGGCGGGATCGCACAAAATTCCGTTTAGAGCTGAGGAAACCGTGCCAGGCGCACCGACCCGGCACTCACGAGGGAAGTAGCACGGGGATCTCCTGGCCTAAGGAGAGCGCCCTCTCGCCAAAACACACCTGATGCGCCAGCAGCTCGACCCCTTGAGCTTGGGCTAAGCGCAGCGCCTTACCGTATTGTGGGTCGATAACATCCGCCGGGACAACCGCCAGCGTTCCCTCACGACTCGCGCAAAAAAACATCACGGCGCGGTCGCCGCGGGCGGCGACCGCTATGAGCTCATGCAGGTGCTTTCGTCCTCTGTCGGTCACCGAATCCGGAAACGCCCCGCGTGAATCCCCACCGTCCATCGTGACGTTCTTCACCTCCACGTAGCAGCGGCGCGGCCCCGTGAGCAACAGGTCTATCCGGCTACTTACACCGTAGGGCACCTCGCGAGAGACGAGGTCATAACCGGCAAGCGCCGGGATCCGACGCTGTTTCAGCCCTTCCAGCGTGAGTTGATTAGCCCCGCTAGGATTGACGTACACGCGTCGGCCATCGATCTCTGCGAGTTCCCAAGTGAAACGCAGTTTGCGATTTGGGTTTTGAGCGCGCGAAAGCCAGACGGTACCGCCCTCCACGATGCACGTCTTCATCGACCCCGGATTGGCGCAGTGCGCAGCCACGACTTCCCCGCCCTCTAAACGAACGTCTGCGAAGAAACGCTTATAGCGACGGACAAGGACACCGCGAACCAACGGGCTTGGAAACTCCACTCGGTCACCATGCCCCGAGCGGTTCTCCAGGGTCAATCGCCCCGGAAATATGTGCGTGCTGTGACCGCTCGGGACGAATTCGTTTCCGTGGCGGCTCCCGTACTGTCTCCTCGCCGGGCCAAAACCTCGCGCAGTGAGACAGGCCAAGGCTAGGCACAGTCCTTGCGAGGTGTCGGTCGGTCATCGCATGAAACCTCCTCCGTCCCAGCTATTGGTCAAGCACAGGAAGACTCTCGAAGGCCAGAGCGGTGAACAAATCGTCGGGTTGGTGGAGTGCCCGAAACACGCAGGAGTCGTCGAGCTTGGACGCTGCTTTAACTGCGGGCACGGTGCAGGCTTGGCGGCTTCGTCCGACGGGCAAGAACAGAGGCTGGGCTGCGACGTAGGGATCCCTGAAGCAGCCACCCTGAGCGTAGCGCCTCCCGCGGATGGGGTCCCGGATGTGCTCCGTGTTTCCGTCGCTCAAATCATGCAACGAAACGTGGTCTGCCTTTCAGAAGATGTGCCTATAGCGCGCGCCACTGCCGCGCTGATCGAAGGCGGATTTTCAGGGGCCCCGGTGGTCGATCTAGAGAGCCGTCCCATCGGGATAATCTCACTCACCGACCTAGTCCGTCAGCAGCACGCCGCCGACAATGAACAGCCCTCGTCAAGTCACCGCTCGAAGGTGGTGGGTGATTGGATGACACCGATCGTCTGCTCTATCCCGGAAAGCTCAGACATCGGCCGCGCCGCCGCCGTGATGGCCTTCGAGGGGATCCATCGGGTACCTGTAACCTCAAACGAACGCCGAGTGGTCGGCATTGTTTCGGCGCTCGATATTATGCGAGCGCTGGCTCACGCCGCAGGCTTCGTGGTCCCCAAAGGCCCTGCCCCACGACAACCCAAGTCGGATTCACAACAACGCTAGGCGTGCTGACGATTCACGGGCCGAAGCCCCTGGGGCTATGCTAGCTTCCCGCGCTGACATGGACCTTGAGCGCTTCGAGAGCATGAAACGCTACGTCGGCTTCGACGAAGCCGCCGCGATCCGCTTACGCCTGTTTCATCCGCTAGCCGAACCCTCGTTCGTAGAGGTCGTCGACGACTTCTACGAGACAATCCGACAGCACCCCGACGCCAGCGCTGCGGTCACAGGGGGCCCGCCCCAAGTCGAGCGTCTGAAACGCACGCTCGTGCAGTGGCTACACAGTCTCCTCCTGGGCCCCCACGACGAAGCCTACCTCGCAGCGCACTCCCGAATCGGCAAGGTGCACGTCAGAATCAATCTACCCCAGCAGTTCATGTTCACGGCAATGAACAGAATGCGGGGCGGCTTAGTCCAGATCGCTACCGAGCAAATCGACGGGGATTCTGAACGCGCCTCTACGGTGCTTGCTGTTCATCAAATGCTCGATCTGGAGCTGGCCATCATGCTCGACACCTATCGAGAACACTGGATGGACCGCGTCAGGGTTAACGAGCGACTGGCCACAATCGGACAACTTGCGGCGAGCATCGGGCATGAACTGCGAAATCCCTTGGGTATAGTGCAATCCTCCTTATTCCTGATTGACCAACGAAAGCAGAAGCTCGGACTCACAGATGACGTTCTTGAGAAACACCACCAGCGCATCAACGCCCAGGTAGACGCCTGCGGCCGGACCATTTCGTCACTTCTAGACCTCGCAAGAGAAACGCCACCGCGCCGAACACACTTGCGAGCGCTCGATCTGGCCGAATCGGCGATCGCCGGAATGAATATCCCAAGCGAAGTCGCCGTGCGGCTCACGATTCCCGATGACCTGACACTGTTCGTTGATGGAAGCCAGCTGCGCCAAGTGTTGCTCAACCTGTTCGGAAACGCCGTTCAAGCGCTCAGCCAGGGGGGAACCATCGCATTGTCTGCGAAACGAATCGTTGGCGGCGTCGAGTTCATCCTTGCGGATGACGGCCCCGGGATCAGCGATGACGTCGCCGACCGCGTTTTTGAGGTCTTGTTCACCACCCGTGCTACCGGCACCGGACTCGGACTTGCCCTATGCCGCAAGATCGTTCGCGCTCATCACGGCGAGCTGGAGCTGCTGCGAACCCAGGGCGGAGCGTCGTTTAGAATCTGGCTACCCGATGAAGGTGATCTCGGAGCACACTGATGTCAGCTATCCTTGTTGTCGAAGATAACCCCGAGCTGGCAGAGAACCTGAGCGAAATTCTGGTTTCTCAGGGTCACGAAGTTCACTCGGTGGCCAGCGCCGAAGCCGCGCTCGAGTTCCTTGCGTCGCGCCGCGTCTCGGGCGTCCTCACGGACCTCCGCCTTCCCGGCAAGAGTGGTCTGGACCTGCTTCGGGAATTGCGGGCGAACCAAGACCCTACCCCGCTCATACTGATGACGGCCTTCGCAGACTCTTCAGCGACGCGACATGCGCAGGAGCTCGGGGCGCTCGACGTGATGCTCAAACCCTTTCGGATGAGCGAACTCTTCCCACTGATTGCTGAACTCGAGAGTTCAGCGCCAAGCGTCCTTGTCGTCGACGACAACCGCGAGTTCGCCGAGAACCTAGCGGACGCACTACGCACCCGTGGCTTCGAGCCCCAGGTTATCGCCAGTGTTGAGGAAGCGCTCTGTCTCAGGACCTTGCCCAAGGTAGCGCTGGTTGATCTCCGCCTCCCAGATGGCAGCGGCCTCCAAGTGGCCCAGCGGCTAGGTGCACAGAACCCGGAGATCGCAGTGATCCTCATCACCGGGTACCCGGAAGATCTCGCCGACCAGGCCAGCGCAGACCGCCCAGTTTGCGTCAGGGGCAGCTACGCCAAACCGGTCCCCATGAGCGACGTGCTTGAGCGCGTGGCCGCCGAGTTGATGGTTCGGACAAGGACCTAACGCCCGACGCTCGGGAGTCTCGGGGCGGATGGGGAAGTTGGGTGCTGCGCTGCGCACGATCGCGGCGGGCTAGAGTTGCGCGCAAGTCGTGCGCCCTGGGTTCCGCGTCCGCTTGAAGGCGCAACCACTTCGCCCCACGATATCCCCGGACCGCCTCGCCCACCACAACGCGCAATATCTGCAGGCTCCGAGCAGCAGCCGCGCAAACACTCAACACAGATGGATCTTGTGGGGTAGCTTTCATGGCCCTCCCCTTCGGCACACCTCTTGCTGAAGGGCGACGCATGTCTACAAGCAGCGCGCAGACCGCGCGCCTAGAAACCTTCGTCTACGACGACGCCATTGTCCGGAAGTTTGCGTTTGTCACGGTCATCTGGGGCCTCGTCGCCACCTTGGCGGGCTTGGTGTTGGCGCTGCAGCTGGTCGTTCCCGCTCTTAGCTTTGACCTTCCGTACCTGAGCTTCGGCAGGCTGAGACCGCTCCACACCAACGCCGCGGTCTTCGCGTTCGGCGGCAACGCGATCTTCGCGGCCATCTACTACTCGAGCCAACGCCTGCTGAAGGCTCGCATGTTCAGCGATGGGCTTAGCGCCTTCCACTTCTGGGGTTGGCAAGCGATTATCGTTGCCGCGGCGATCACGCTGCCGCTCGGGATCAGCCAGTCGAAGGAGTACGCCGAGCT
>JBDKJZ010000232.1:0-8227 GCA_039796375.1 Pseudomonadota bacterium | reverse complement strand
GATCGCGCGTGTGAAGATCATGGCGGGCTTGAATATTGCCGAGAAGCGCCTGCCGCAGGACGGTCGTATCTCCCTGAAGATCGCGGGCCGAGCAATTGATATTCGCGTTTCGACGGTGCCTACCAGTCGGGAGTACGAGCGAATAGTGATGCGCTTGCTGCACAAAACGAACGTGTTGCTGGACTTGACCGACCTGGGGTTCTCCCAGCGCGACTTTCACTTGATGGATAAGCTAATCCATCGGCCCAACGGAATCGTGCTCGTGACTGGACCGACAGGTAGCGGTAAGACGACTACCCTCTACGGCTGTATCAATCGAATCAACCGGCCCAAGATCAACATCTTGACCGCTGAAGATCCCGTTGAGTACGAGATCGGTGGCATCCACCAAGTCCCCGTCCAGCCGAAGATCGGCCTGACATTCGCTAGCGCGCTGCGCTCGTTCCTGCGCCAAGATCCGGATGTCATCATGGTTGGCGAGATTCGTGACAAGGAGACCGCCGAGATCGCGATGCACGCGTCTATGACGGGTCATTTGGTGCTGAGCACGATTCACACGAACGACGCTGCCAGTGCCTTTACTCGTTTGGTACAGATGGACATCGAGCCGTTCCGGGTGCGCTCAACGATTATCGGCGTGCTCGCTCAGCGCCTGGTCCGGGTACTCTGCAAACATTGCAAAGAGCCTTATGAGGCGTCGGCATATGAGCTTGAGCAGCTCGGGATTGATCCCGAGCGCACGCGCCAGCGCGCCGCTCAAGGACAGACCAGCGCCTATGAGGTCCCAGACCTGCCGTACGTGGCACCGGGCTGGCTCGGGCCAGGGATGCCGACGTTGCACCGCGCGAAAGGGTGTGACCTGTGTGAGCACAAGGGTTTCACTGGACGTCTCGGGATCTATGAACTCTTGATGGCTGACGAGGCGGTCGGTGAGCTTGTTCTGAAGAGCGCTGATGCGCACTCAATCAAGCGGCTCGCCCAGCAGCGGGGCATGAACACGCTACGCGACGACGGTGCGCGCAAGGCGCTTCTCGGTGTGACGACCGTAGAGGAGGTGGTCGCCGCCACTCAGGAAGATGACCTGGGGGAGGCATAGTTGGCCGTCTATACTTTTCGCGGGATCGATTCCAAGACCGGCAAGGGAACGAAGGGCTACCGAGAAGCGGACAGCCTTAAGGCGCTGCGTGGTCTACTGAGACGCGACGGCGTACTGTTGACGGACGCGACTGAGGAAAGTGAACAGAAGTCCCTCGCCAAAAGGGACATTGATCTCTTCGCTATCTTCAAGCGCCCGACGTCCGGTGACGTAGCGGTAATGACGCGTCAGTTGGCGACGCTGGTGAGGGCTGGGATCCCCCTGGTGGAGTCTATCTCCGCGTTAGTCGAACAGACCGAGAAAGAATCCCTGGTCAAAGTGCTGACCGCCGTTCGTGAGGACCTGAAAGAAGGTACGGCTTTCGCCAAAGCACTCGCCGAGCATCCTAAGGTGTTTCCGCCGCTCTTCGTCAACATGGTCTCCGCCGGCGAGGCCTCGGGCACCCTTGAGGCGGTCCTCGAACGCCTCTCGGACTTCATGGAAGATCAGGCGCGCTTAAAGGGTAAGATCACTTCGGCGCTCGCGTACCCCGTGCTGATGACCATCATCGCGGGGGTGCTAGTGGGTGTGTTGATGGTGGCCGTGGTGCCGAAGGTCACGAGTATCTTCGACAATCTGGGCCAAGAACTCCCCTGGTACACGTCGCTGCTCATCGGGGTCAGCGACTTCCTCGCGGCTTTTTGGTGGCTGGTGTTGCTACTGATCGGCGGAGGCATCTATGCCTTCAAGCGTTGGACGGCGAAACCTGAGGGGCGCTTGAAGTGGGACGGTATTCTCCTGCGGCTTCCGTTGTTTGGTAGATTGAATCGGCTCGTAGCCGTGGCGCGTTTCTCGCGCACGTTGTCTACTTTGCTCGCGAGTGGCGTTCCGCTGCTCATCGCGCTCGGTATTGTGAAGAACGTGCTCGGGAACCGGGTCTTGGAGAACGTCGTCGCTTTGGCGACCGCATCGATTCGGGAGGGTGAGAGCATCGCTGAGCCTTTGAAGCGGAGTGGCGAGTTTCCGCCCATGGTGACCCACATGATAGCCGTGGGCGAAAGGACTGGGCAGCTCGAGGAAATGCTCGAGAACGTCAGCCGCGCCTATGAAGCCGATGTCGAAACGAAGGTCGCGACGCTGACCAGCTTGCTTGAGCCGCTCGTGATCGTGGTCATGGGCGGAATGGTCGGGTTTATCGCAATGGCGATCCTGATGCCGCTGGTTCAGATGAACAACCTGGTCGAGTGAGATGGCACGGCGACGCGGAGCTGAGAAGCGCATTTTTTTCCCCTGGGAACGCCGTGGCTCTCTCGCGCGTCGACTAGGACTGCAGCGCGCGCGGCCGTTCGCGGTCGCAGCCCTATTGATAGCACTGGTCGTGACCATCGGGCTTCGCGAGCGACGGGCTGCAGGAGAGCGTCGGACGCGCGCCGTGTTGGGCGACGTTCAGGCGGCCCTGGATGGTTATCTTGCGGACAACGATAGCCAGTGTCCGCGCAAGTTTGAGCAGCTGGAGCCGTATGCCCACTTCAAGGGCACGCCCAGAGATGCCTGGAACAACCCGCTACGCCTGACTTGCCCGTCGCCTAGGGGCGACCTGCCGTACCTACTGAGCAGCGACGGTGCTGACGGTTTGCCCGGTGGCCTAGACCGGATTGAGTGACCCACCCTGGATCAGGAGTTGAAGACAATGAGTGCATTGAGTTTGAGAGCGAAGTGGATCGAGACGCGTAAGCGCCACGCTGGTGTGACCTTGGTTGAGGTTCTCATCGTCGTGGCCATCATGGCGATGCTCGCAGGTGGCGTAGCCTTCGCGGTGTTGCCGCGCATGGCCGAGACGCGAGTGAAGACTGCCAAACAGGGCGCCCAGCAGATCCGGAGTATCGTCCAAATTTGGCAGACAGAGAACGGGGCCGAGTGTCCGTCGCTGAGTCAGCTCAAGAAGGATGGCTTCATGGACAAGGGGGGCAACACCGATGACCCGTGGAACACGCCGTTCAGTTTAAAGTGCACTGGCGAGGACATTGTTGTCAGTTCTAGCGGCCCGGATAAAAAGCGCGGGACGCAAGACGACATCGTCGTTCCCGAAGAGGGTGGCGGCGGCGACGACCAAGCCGAGCCCTCAGAATAAGGAGCTGCGCCTCGCCGTTCCAAGCCCATGTCCGTTGTCTCCCAGTCCACGTCTCTTCGCCCGCGGCAAAAAACGTCGCGGACACGAGGCCTCGCTTTGATCGAGGTGCTCGTCGTGGTGGCGTTGGTGTCGCTCATGACGGGAATGATCGTGAGTGGGACGGGCATGCTCTCTAGCACGCGCCAACGCAGCGCCGCGACGCTGGTGATGATGGGGATCCGCACCGGCATCACCCACGCCAACACCACTGGCCTGCCCGCTCGCTTAGTCTTCGATCTGGAGAAAGATCGCATTAGCTTGGAGGAGACCCGGGGGCGGATGCTGCGGCGAATGTCGGACGAGGACTCCGACGACAGCAGCGCCGGAGCCGAACCTGCGACGGTGGCAGAGAAAGCGGCTGCGGAAGAGGCGAAAGAGATCCTCGACGGACCGAGAGAGGCGCCTCCTAGCTTCACACCCGTGGAGGCCTTCAGCGGCGAGTCAGAGGACCCAGAGGGCGGACGACCTCTGGGCCGCGCGATCCAGTTCGAATCCGTGCACACGGAGCACGACCACGAGCCGCGTACGGAGGGTCGAGCCTATTTGTATTTTTGGCCAGGCGGAGGCACCGAGAAGGCTGTTATCAAAATCCGGCGCGACGGTGAGACAGAGGGGCTGAGCGTCGTCGTGAGTCCGCTCACCGGGAGGGCACAGATCGTCCGCGGAGCCGTTGATCTTGATAAGCCTGGGAACGAAGTAGACTTCGGTGAGAGGGAAGAGGAGTGAACCGTCGCGGTCATTTAGTCGCGCGCGGATTCACGCTGCTCGAGGTCCTTGTTGCTATCGCGATCCTGGGTCTGGGTCTGACTGTCGTGATGTCGGCGCAGACCGGGGTGTTTTGGAGCTACTCACGGGCTTCACACTTGAGTCGCGCACCGAGCTTGATGCGTTGCAAGATGAGTGAAATCGAGCTCGCGTTGCTGAAAGACGGCTATCCGCTCCTCGATGAGAGCGATAACGGTCCCTGCTGCGAGGATGACGCCACCGACGATTACCAATGCGCGTGGACAATCGAAAAGGTCGAACTCCCTGAGATGCCCCTTGGGGGCCTCGATGGGGGGGTCTCGGGTGAACCCGGCGGTTCAGATATCGGCGGGGTTCTGGGTACGCTGGACGACCTGCAAAAAGGCAACACGCAACAGCAGGCAGGCGGCACACAGGAGCTCGCGGGCTTGATGGAGGGGGTAGGGGCAGGGTCGATCGCGACGATGGCCATGTCCTTGGTTTACCCGGCTCTCAAGCCGATGTTGGAGGCGAGCATCCGGAAAGTCACGGTGACCGTGTCCTGGAAGGAGGGCGTTCGCGAACGGAGCTTCGGGGCGACCCAGTATTTGACATCGCCCGCGCAAGGGGGCCTCGACCCCCTGGCAGCAGAGGGCCTTGCGGAGAGCCTCGATGGGCTTGTGCCCGGAGCGGGCGGAGGGGGCTCATGACGGGCTCGTCGTCTCGCGCTCGGGGGTCGCGTTCGGGGACCCAAGGGTTCACGCTGCTCGAGGTGTTGATCGCCGTCGGTATCCTGACGATGATCGGCACCTTGATCTTCACCAGCTTCTCGTCGCTGGTGCGCAGCAAGGACGGGGTACGGCGGATTTCCGAGCGCTACCGAGAGGGGCGGATGGCCATGGCGCGCCTCAGCGCCGACCTGCAAGGGGCCTACATTTCCAAACACCTACCGATCGATTTGAACTTGGCGATTCAGAAGACCGCATTCGTCGGAGACCCCGGGGCCCCCGCCGATCGGGTGAACTTCAACGCGTTCGTGAATCGAAGACTCACCCGTGATTCACATGAGTCGGACCAAGCGGAAGTGAGCTACTTCAGTGTGGACGAGCCGGAGAAGACCGGTGTGGCCGACCTCGTTCGGCGCATTAGTCCCCGGTTAGATCTCGAACACGACCGAGGCGGACGTGTCCAGGTGTTGGCGACCGACATCGATCTCTTCGACGTGGCTTACCTCGATCCGCTCACCGGGCGCTGGGAAGAGCGGTGGGACAGCACGGAGGCGATTCGCCAGCTCGATCGCCTGCCGCTTCAGGTCAAGATCACCTTGGTGCTCAACGGCGGCGTACGCCCCGGCGCCGAGCGTGCGCAGGGAACCATCACGTTCGCGACCAAGGTAGGACTGCCGATGCAGGCCCCACTGACTTTCGCGCTGCAGTAACGCTATGTCCCGTCTTACCCCTCAGCTTTCACCCCGTTTCCGCAGGTACCGCCTGCGACGGCAGCGGGGTGTTGCGTTGGTCATGGTACTAGGGTCGCTGGCGATCCTCGCTGTCTTGCTGGTCGAGTTTCAGGACGAGACCTCAGCTGACCTGGGCCACGCGCTCAGTGAACGAGATGGGATTCAAGCGGAATACGCGGCGCGTAGCGCGGTGAATCTGTCACGTCTATTAATCGCCGCCGAGCCGACAATACGGCAAGCGGTCGGACCCTTGATGGCGTTCATGGGAGGCGTCAACCAGCTACCCGTTTGGGAGTTCACCGACGCGATCATGGGGATCTTCAACGACGCGGCAGGCGCCGAGAGGTTCAAGACGCTCGCTCCGCTCGACCCGTCCCACGGCAAAGCGCTCGGCATGACCGGGGCTGGGTTTGAGGTCGAGGTCATCGACGAAGACTCCAAGGTCAATTTCAACATGGCCGCACGGGGTGACGCGTTCTCCCAGCAGCGCTTGGCGTTATTGCTCCTCGGCTTAGTGGGCGGTGCACAGTACAGCCCGCTGTTTGATGAGCGGGACCACGACGGAAACTTCTCGTCGCGGCTCGACCTGTGCTCGGCGGTGATTGACTGGACCGATCCGGATACGGACGGGTTCCCTTGCGACACTTCGGGACAGTTCGTAGCTGTTGGGGCAGAAGATGCCTATTACCAGACGCTACCGGACGGCTACGAGCGCAAGAACAGTGCGTTCGATAGCTTGGAGGAGCTCCATCGGGTCCGAGGTGTGTCAGACGACTTCTGGGCGACTTTCGTAGAGCCACGGCCGTTTGACCCGAGCTCTCGGATCGCCACGGTCTGGGGGCAGGGAAAGGTCAACGTGAACACGGCCAACGCGCAGACGTTGTTGGCGGTGATTTGTGGTGCCGCCGTCGAGGGGACTCCGCTGTGCGTGGACTCGGAGGAGCAGGCGAAGTTCTTGAGCATGATTGGTATGGTCAAGATGATGACTCAAGGTGCGCCGTTGTTCTCTTCACCTGCTAACTTCGCGAAGGTGGTGAAGGGGCAAGGCGGGGGATTGATAGCTCCGCTGATCAAGATGGCGGGCTTACAACCGGTCGTGTTTCGTCTCGAGGACGAACTGCTCAAGGCGGTGGCGACTGAGAGCAAGGTCTTCAGCATCTATGCGACGGGCGTGGCGACCTCCGGCAAGCGCCGAACCGTGCGACGCATCCACGCCGTTGTGGATTTTCGGGGGGCGCCGATGCCGCCCGATCCGTTCAAGTCGGTGGACCCGTCGACGCTCTCCAGCGACGAAGCTACGGCCGCGATCGAAGGCGCTAAGCCCAAGGCTGAGACCCCAGACGGATTTGATCAGGCCTCAGGGCTAGAAAACGCATTTCGGCCCGATCCCGGGGGCCGAATCATCTACTATCGCATTGAGTAAGAGCCAGCCATGCCCCGCACCCTCGGAATTGATATCCGCCCGAACTCGATACGCCTCGCCTTGGTGCGAACGACCTATCGCCGTGTCCACCTTGAAGCGTTGGCCGAGGTCCAGCTGCGCGACTTTGACACCGTCGAAGCGGCGCTACGTGCCGTAGCTGCCCCCTACATGCAGCATCATGAGGGGGTGGTGATGGCCCTGCCAGGTAACCAAGTGTACGTGCACCGGGTCTCGTTGCCACCTGCGGCTCTGAAGCAGGTGAGTCAGGTGCTTCCGTTTGAGCTTGAAGCTCAAATCCCCGTGGACTTCGATGAGCTGGTCTACGATTTCAGGGTCCTTCCGCGGGAAAAAACGGCAGCCACGATAGAGGTGCTAGCCGCTGCCGCCCAAACCACCCGGGTCAGGGATCTCATCGCTCTTGGCCAAGCCGCGCTCGGGCAGGAGCCCGAGAGAATTGGGGTTGGGCCGTTGCCACTGGGTAACCTGTCTGTCCTGTGTCCAGCGCTGCGCGCGCCCCGCCAGCTGGCAGTCGTTGAGCTAGGGGATGAGCAAACCCAACTGATCATGCTGAATCAAGGTGTGACGATCGCAGCCCGGACGCTCTCCATTGGCGTCGGGGGCCTGCCTGAGAACGCCAAGCAATTGGTTGCGGGGCTGAAGCAGACCTTGACGAACTGGGCGTCAGTGACGGGACATCCCGTCGAGCACCTCTACGTGTGCGGAGATGGCGCCGCGGCCGCCGGGATCCAAGAGTACCTCACCGGACAGCTTGGGGTTCCGGTCGAGGCTCTGGCGGCTCTCCAGTTCGACGAAGCTAGCCCCGAGAACCGGAGCCTCGGAGGAAGATTCGCAAAGGCGATAGCCCTGTCGCTCGTCGTTCGCGGCGCCTACAAGGATCTCGACCTGCGCCGTGGACAGCTCACCTATCAGCGCGGCTATGGCTTCCTGAGTCAAAAGATCCCCCTCATGGCGAGTCTCGGCGCGATCCTCTTGGTCAGCTTTCTGTTCTCCGGCTGGGCCCAGAGTCGTTCGCTGAAGCAAGAGCACGAAGTGCTCCTGACCGCCATCAGCGGCCTTTCAAAGCACATCCTGGATGAGGAAACAGAGGATGTTGATCGAGTCCTGGACTTGCTTGAGGCCGGAGGTAAGCAAGAAAAAGACCCTCAGCCGCAGATGGACGGCTTCGACTTGGTGGTCGCGATAGCAAAACAGCTGCCGCCCGGGATACAGCATGATATTGAGGAGCTGGAGCTCGCGCGCGACAACGTGAAGCTGCGCGCTGTTGTTCAGTCGACCGAAGACGCCCAGAAGGTCACCGAGGCGTTCAAGAAGGAACCGTGCTTTCGCGACATCAAGATTCAGAAGATCACGGCGGTT
>JBDKJZ010000231.1:0-8233 GCA_039796375.1 Pseudomonadota bacterium | reverse complement strand
GAGACTGAACCCTCGTTTCGTCCGCAGCATCTGACTGCTACTCGCCTGCCAAGTATACTGCTCGCGCTCGAACCGGAACAGCAGACCTAAAACGAAGACCGTCAGGCAGAGGTACGGGTAGAAGCCAAAGAGAGCGTGATCGATGAACGACATGTTGTTATTCCAAACCTATACGCCACGGGGTTCAACGTGCGATGATGAAGCGCTGGCCGCCGAGTTCCGCAGCTGAACGAGCTGGGGCTCAGCATTGGCGCGAGACGTTTGACAGCTGTCGTGGGCGGCTCCGACTCCGAACGTGACCGGGGCATCTTCCCAATTTGCATCCATCTCTTCGAAGCTCTCTGGCTGCACGCTCACGGCTGAGAGGTCCTGCGCGTCAGCGAGGCCGATCGCCGCGGGCATCGGCTGGAGGCTTTCGCGCAGGCCGCTGAGCGCCGCCGCATAGCGAACGTCGCGGCGCCCAAGGCGCTCTTCCAAAGCGCCTAGCAAGGGCTGCGCTTCCGCAAGCAGGATGCGAGCGTCCTTCAGGCTTAGGGCGCTCAGAAACTCGCAAAACGCTGGCAGGTAGTCTGGTAGCTCCTTAGACGAAAGCTGCAACCCGTGTTCTCGATACCTGGCGAACAAGTCGACCATCGCCTGCCCTCGGTCCCGGGAGTCACCGTAGAGATGTTCGTACAAGTGCAGCGAGAGGGAGCGGGTCCTGTCGAAGATGTTGGTGTATCGCTCCTGAAGTTCGGAAAGCGGCTGTTCGCTCAGGTCCACGCTGAGCTGCTTCAGCACCGCTTGCGTTTCTACCGAAACCAGCGCCTCCTCCTGCAAGGTCAGCTCAATCACGGGAAGCAGCTGTCTGAGTTCATCCCCCGGATAGGTCAGGAGGAGGCCTAGGGCCTTGAAGGTGCGAGCTCGCTCCCCCATTGAGAGTTCTTCTTCCATCGTTCGCTTTGACATCATGACTTGCAGCTTCAACCGCTAACCGAAAACAAGCTACGCTTGGGTCTAGCGTCGCTCTCACAGCCATTGCCAAAACTGATTCCGCACCCGCCTTGAGCGTCCGCGCCGTTCTCTACGACTTCGCGGTGTGAAGTGGGAATCACATAGCGATCTTCGATATTCGCTATCGCGAAGTAACGATACATATCCCGGACTTTCTCCTCCGAAATCAGCGCATCATCCAAGACTGCTTGATTGTGTCTACCTTCCACATGCAGGTCGCGCATGTAGACCCGCATCGCAAACATCCTCCGGAGCGCCTTGCGAATGGGCTCCTCGTCGCCGGCGGTCAACATGTTCGCCAGGTACTTGACCGGAATCTGCAGCGAGTCCAGGTCCGGAACAGCGCCGTCGAAGGCGACCTGATGCTTTTCAGCGGCTTTTTGAATCGGACTTAGCGGTGGAACATACCAAACCATCGGCAAGGTTCGAAACTCAGGGTGAAGCGGGAACGCGACTTCCCACTCCTTGACCATCTTGTACACCGGGGAGTTACGCGCAGCTTCGAGCCACTTTTCGAGCACGCCGTCACGCTTGGCCTGCGCTTGGACCTCGAGATCGTGAGGGTCTAGAATGAGGTCCAACTGCGCGCGATAGAGGTCATGCTCGTTCTCAACCGAAGCCGCCTTCTGGATTTGATCGGCGTCGTACAGCAGCACTCCCAGGTAGCGAATTCTGCCGACACAGGTCTCGGAACAGATCGTAGGTTTTCCCACTTCCAGGCGCGGATAACAAAGAATACATTTCTCGGACTTTCCGCTCTTCCAGTTGTAATACACCTTCTTGTAAGGACAGCCACTGATGCACATGCGCCAGCCTCGGCACTTGTCCTGATCGATCAAGACGATTCCGTCTTCCTCGCGCTTGTAGATCGAGCCTGACGGGCAAGCGGCGACGCAGGTCGGGTTCAGGCAATGCTCGCAAAGACGGGGCAAGTACATCATGAAGCTCTTTTCGAACTCGCCGTAGATCTCCTTCTGTATCTGATCGAAGTTGACGTCTTTGCTGCGTTTCGAGAACTCGCCTCCTAGGTCGTCTTCCCAGTTCGGTCCCCACTCAATCTGCTCCATGCGTTTGCCGGTGAGCAGCGACACCGGACCAGCCTGTGGAACCACGTCGCAGTCAGGAGCCGTCTGCAAATGAGCGTAGTCGAACGTGAATGGTTCGTAATAGTCCTCGATGTCCGGCATCTCCGGGTTCGCGAATAGCTTGCTCAACACGCGAAAGCGCCCGCCAATGCGCGGCTTGATGTCACCGGCCGCGTCCCGCACCCAGCCACCACGCCACTTCTTCTGGTTCTCCCAATCTTTTGGGTAACCGATACCCGGTTTGGTCTCGACGTTGTTGAACCAGGTGTATTCAACCCCCTCCCGGTTGGTCCAGACGTTCTTGCAGGTGACCGAGCAGGTGTGACAGCCGATGCACTTGTCGAGGTTCAGCACCATCATGATCTGGGCGCGAATCTTCATTCCGCACCTCCCACCGAGACTGCAGGCGCCAGAATTCGCACCGGGGTTCCATCCATAAAGTCTAGGTTTCTCACTTTTCGGATCACGACGAAGTCGTCACGGTTCGCGCCCACTGTGCCATAGTAGTTGAAGCCGTACGACTGATGGGCATAGCCGCCGATCATGTGGGTGGGTTTAACCACGATTCGAGAAATTGAGTTATGAATACCACGTGTGCCCGTGGTCTCGGTCCCAGGCGCGTTCACTGTCTTGTCCTGAGAATGGTACATGAAGGCGCAACCTGCCTTGATTCTTTGACTCACGACCGCTCGCGCCACAAGCGCTCCGTTGGAGTTATAGGCCTCAATCCAGTCATTGTCACTGATACCCAATCGCCGCGCATCCTGTTCGCTAACCCAAATATTCGGCCCTCCCCGGGAGAGCGTCAACATCATCTGGGTATCGGTAAACGAAGAATGTATGCCCCACTTCTGGTGAGGCGTTAAGAAGTTGAGCACGAGTTGAGGATTCCCATTCTCTTGACTCCTGAGTAGCGTCCCGACCGTCTTGGTATCAATGGGCGGCTTGTACGACGGAAAGTGTTCCCCAAACGCGCGCATCCACGGATGATCCTGGTAGGTTTGTTGCCGACCGGTTAGCGTTCGCCAGGGGACCTGCTCTTCCACGTTGATGTACCCAGCGCTGTACGTAACTTTCTCGCTCTCAGCACCGCTCCAGGTCGGCGAGGTGATCACTTTTCTGGGTTGAGCCACAACATCGTCAAACGTGATTCGTTCAGCGGCTCGCCCCTCTGCGAGGTGGGCATGCTGACGCCCGGTGCGAACCTCTAGCGCTTTCCAGGCCTTCACCGCGACTCTTCCGTTCGTCTCGGGAGACAAGGCGAGTATCGTCTCGCACGCATGCAGGTCAGTTTGAATGCGGGGCCGACCGTGGCCAACCCCCGCTTCGGCGACCTCACCATTCTTCTCCTTGAGCAGCTCGACCTCTTCGGTGGCGTCCCACTTGAGCCCTTTAGTAGACATGCCCAGACTGTTCACCAGCGGTCCTAGCGACACGAATCGCTTGTAGGTCGCAGGGTAGTCACGCTCAACCAGCTGCACGTTCGGCATCGTCTTGCCAGGAATCGCGCGACACTCACCCTTTTTCCAGTCTACGACACCCAAAGCCTGGCCCAGCTCACCAGGCGCATCGTGCTGCAGCGGCTGAAGCACGACGTCGTACTCAGTGCCCAAGTGTCCCTCGCAGACCTCCGAGAACTTTTCCGCAAAACCACGAAAGATCTCCCAGTCACTCTTGCACTCCCAAAGCGGATCGACCGCGCCGGTCAGCGGATGAATGAACGGGTGCATGTCGGTGGTACTCAAGTCATTCTTCTCGTACCAGGTGGCGGTTGGTAGCACGATGTCCGAGTACATGCAGTTGCTGGACATGCGGAAGTCTATTGTAACCAGCAGGTCTAGCTTCCCCTCGGGTGCCTCATCGTGGAAGTCGACCTCAGTTGGGAGCCGCTCACCTAGCTCCTTCAGGTCGGCACCTAGCACGCCGTGCTTGGCTCCGACCAAGTGCTTCAGAAAGTACTCGTGACCTTTGGAACTGGAACCCAGCAAGTTCGATCTCCACACAAATAAATTACGCGGAAAATTTCGAGGGTTATCGGGATCTTCGCAGGACAGGCGCAGGGTACGTGTCTCAAGTTGGTGCGCGACCGCGGTGGGAGCGTCCAGTTTCTGTTCGTGGATTTCACGTCCGAGCCTGAGCGGGTTCTTCTCAAGCTGGGGCGCGCTCGGCAGCCAACCCATTCGCTCGGACCGCACGTTATAGTCAATGAGACTGACGTCCCAGTCACCCTGCTCCCGCGTCGGCGACAGCAGCTCGGATGCCTGAACCTTCTCATAGCGCCATTGATCTGTGTGCGCATACCAGAAGGAGGTGCCGTTCATGAGTCGCGGCGGCCGACTCCAGTCCAGCGCAAACGCCAGTGTCTGCCAGCCGGGCTGCGGACGCAGCTTCTCTTGGCCGACATAGTGAGCCCAACCACCGCCACTGCGACCTACCGTGCCACACAAGATGAGCATGTTGATCACCGCGCGATAGGTCATGTCGTTGTTGAACCACTGGTTCACACCGGTCCCGATGATCACCATGCTCCGCCCGCGAGTCTTCGCCGCGTTGTCGGCAAACCCCCGCGCCACGGCGATCACCTTGTCTCGACTGACGCCGGTGATCCGCTCTTGCCATGCAGGCGTGTACGGCACGTCGTCGTCGTAGCTGCTGGCAGCCACGCCCCCGAGACCTCGATCGATGCCGTAGTGGGCGAGCATCAAGTCGAAGACGGTAGCGACCAGGTATTCCCCGTCCTTGAGCGCCAAGGTCCTCGCGGGAACATTCCGGACTTGAATCTCGTCTTGTGGCGAGCTTTCAAAAAACTCATGGTGGCGCCCACCAAAGTACGGGAACGCAACGTTCGCGACCTGGGTCGAGCGCTCGGACTTGGGACCCGGGGCTTCCGACGGAGCTTCCAGCAACGACAGTCGCAACTTGGCAGCGACGCCCGAACGCGCGTCTTTCTGCTCCAGGTTCCAGCGCCCGTCCTCGCCCCATCGAAACCCTATGCTCCCGTTCGGAACGACGAGTTCATCAGTCAGCTCGTCGAAGCCGAGCGTCTTCCACTCAGGGTTGTTATCCTGCCCCTGTCCATCAGCGAAGTCCGATGCGCGGACGAAACGCTCCGGAACATAGTGTTCCCCTTGTTTGACTAACCGAACGAGGAACGGCAAATCGCTGTACTGCTGGCAGTAGTCCCTGAAGTAGGGCTCGGGGTTGTCGGCGTGGAACTCTTTCAAGATGACGTGGCCCATCGCCATCGCCATCGCCGCGTCCGTTCCCTGTTTGGGATCTAGCCAAAGGTCAGCGAACTTGGCCGCCTCACTGAAGTCGGGAGTGACGACGACGGTCTTCGTCCCCTTGTAGCGAACCTCCGCAAAGTAGTGCGCATCAGGGGTGCGCGTCTGCGGAACATTTGAGCCCCAGACGATCAGAAAGTTGGAGTTGTACCAGTCCGCACTCTCTGGGACATCCGTTTGTTCTCCCCACGTCTGGGGCGACGCAGGCGGCAGGTCACAGTACCAGTCGTAGAAGCTCAAGCACACTCCCCCGAGCAACGATAGGTATCGAGAACCGGCGGAGTACGAGACCATACTCATTGCTGGTATCGGTGAGAACCCGACAACTCTATCCGGTCCATATTCCTTGATAGTATAGGTGTTGGACGCAACTATCAGCTCGTTCGCTTCATCCCATTCGGCACGAACGAACCCCCCACGGCCACGCGCCTGCTTATAGCGGCGAGCCAGCTCCGGGGTTTCGACGATAGAACGCCAAGCCTCCACGGGGTCCTTGTGGCGACGCCTCGCCTCGCGCCACAGATCCATCAGCTGCCGACGCATCAGCGGATACTTGATCCTGTTGCTGCTGTAGAGATACCAGGAAGCGCTAGCGCCACGCGCGCAACCGCGGGGTTCATGGTTGGGCAAGTCCGGTCGCGTGAGCGGATAGTCCAGAACCTGGGTTTCCCAGGTGACGAAACCGCTTTTGACATACACCTGCCATCCGCAGGAGCCCGTACAGTTCACACCGTGCGTAGAGCGAACGACCTTGTCGTACTGCCAGCGCTGTCGGTAGCCGTCCTCCCATGCGCGGCTCTCTTCGGTAACCGCACCGTAACCGTCCGCGAAACGCTCGGTCCCGGCCTTGAAGAACATTAGCTTGTCGAGGATGTGACTCATAGGGTCCCGTGGGTGGAGCGTTTGAGTCAGTGTCGCTAATGAGTTTTTCTCGCAGGTTTCCGGATGGCGCCGTCATGAGTCCCACGGCATCGTTTTTGAAAATCGCAGTGATTTCGAAGTTACCCATGTCAGAGGCCCGCTTCGGCGACACAGGTAGGAAACCTCTCGGAAGCGTTCAAGCTAAGGCGTGGCGGAGCTCTATTTCGCCCGCGTGTCACACCTCGAGACTGGGCGGCTGAGTAACCCGCAAGCGGGCATCGGGGCGGCGGGTCATGGCTGGTCGAATCTTCGGCAGGAAGACCCAAGCGCGAGACCTAAGTCCAACGAAGCGCGACCCCGCGGTCGAAGGAGCGCGAGGTATCGCCGACTCGAACTAGCGAATGAGCACCCAGTAGCCTGCGATTCCAACCAGCGCGACCAGCGCGAGCCCAATCAGGAGCGTGCGCAGTGGTCCCCCGCTCTGCGCCGCGCCGGACCGTGCCTCCTCACGCTGAGCTTGAGCCCCCTGGCCCGTCGCGGCTACCTGCTGCTCGATCAGTCGCGCTACATCGCTCGCTCCGAGCGCCATCGTCTTCTGCGGATCGCTAAGCCGCGCCCTATCAACCGGCACATTGCGCTGCGGCATCACACGCTCGGGCTCATTGGGCGCCTGCTCAAGCCTGAGCGCGAACTTGCCGAGCTGCACTTGGTCGCTGGGTTTCAGGACTTCACTGCTGACCCGAACGCCGTTGATGAAGACGCCGTTTTGGCTTCCCTCATCTTTGATACGAAACTGGGCGCCGTCGAAGAACACCGTCGCGTGATGTCGCGAGATACCCACATTATCGAGCACCAGGTCGCTTGCAGGGTCTCGGCCGACCCGCACAGCGGCGCTCCGAATCGTGTGTCGACTCAGCTCGCGCTCCTTGAGGTAGACGACCAGCTCCGCCACGGCTTCTCACGTTACGTGCTTTTGCCCCCGCAGCCCAAGTTTCTGAGCGAAACACCCGGGGTGCGCCCACGCGAACAGGTAGGCCTGGGTAGGGACTGCCGATGTCAGCGGGGCTCCCCGGTCGGCGGGTCAAGCACGCCACCTTTAGCGACCTACACCCGCGTTTAGACTTGACCGAAACCGGGCCTGCTGTACGGTTCAGGCCCACTCAAACGGTGGTTTAGGCGAGGTAGCCAAGTGGTTAGGCAGCGGTTTGCAAAACCGTTATACGCGAGTTCGAATCTCGTCCTCGCCTCAGGCGACACACCGGTGAATTCACAGTGGAATTCGCCGGCGTTGTCGTTTGGTTTCCCGCGGGGCTTCCCGCGGATCGCGGGAAAACTGACGGGAAGCATGACGGTTTGTGCTCCCGGAAAGGGCCACCGCCCGATGGGTCCGGCTCGGGTTCGTCGCTTGAGGCTACTCGCCGTAGGGGCAGTTCCACGACCTCGGCTGTGGTGAGGTTTAGCTCGATCTGTTGCACAGCGTCAGCGAGGCGGCCGAGGGTCTTGGCAGTGTAGTGACCATCGGTCACGTCGCGGCCGGCGTGGCCGAGCAGCGTTTTCCGAACGCCAAGGTCCACATCGGCTTCTGCGAGCCAGGTGGCAAAGGAACGGCGGAGGGCGTGGAAGGTGATGTTCTCGCCCGCATACTCGATCGGACAGCCGGCGAGCGCCAAATGCTTGCGGAGGGCCTTGCCCATGATCGGGCGATAGTGCCCGCCACTCGCATTGGGAAACACGGGGTCCGTGTCTTTGGCGTGCCGTCCCTTCTTGAGCTTGAGCATCCACCCGCGCTTCCGCCAGGCCCGGAGGGCGCTCACAGCTTCGGCATGCAGCGGTATCTTGCGAATGCCGGCGCGGGTCTTGGGAGGGCGTTGCTCGCGCTCAATGGTGAAGGTTCGGAAAATGTCGATGTATGGCAGCGCGGCATCCAAGTACACGTCACCCCAAGTGAGTGCCGCAAGCTCGCCGTCGCGCGCACCCGATGTAGCCGCGAGCAAGTACCGGGTCGCGTAT
>JBDKJZ010000230.1:0-8235 GCA_039796375.1 Pseudomonadota bacterium | reverse complement strand
GCTGGGGCTACTTCGTTCCGACCAAGTGGGACTTCCTGACCTTCATGGGTAGCTTCGGGCTGTTCTTTACTCTGTTCCTGCTGTTCTGCCGATACCTGCCGCAAGTCGCCGCTTCCGAAGTGAAGGGCGTCTTGGTTGCTGAAGAACACGCCAAACACGCGGGTGGACACTGAGATGAGTCACGAAAACGAAACCCAGACCACCGCTGTTAACAACCGTCCTTATGGCCTGCTGGCTGAGTATGACGGCCCAGATCAGTTGATAGCTGCGGCCAAGCAGGTCAGTGCTGCCGGGTACAGCCGCTGGGACTGCTATTCACCGTTCCCCGTTCACGGCATCGATCCCGCGATGCGGATCAAAAGGACCAAACTGCCCTACATCGTGGTGGTTGCGGGCCTCACGGGGACCACGACTGCGCTGGTGATGCAGTGGTGGACCAACGCGGTCGACTACCCCTTGATAGTTAGCGGAAAACCGTTCTTCGGGGTACCAGCTAACATCCCGATCACCTTCGAGTTAACCGTGCTGTTTGCAGCCATCACGACCTTCGTGAGCATGTTGCTGCTGAACGGGCTGCCGAAGCACTCTTCACCCCTCGACTACGTGAAGCGCTTCGACCGCGCCAGCGACGACAAATTCTTCATCGTCATCGAGAGTGAAGACCCGAAGTACGATGAAGCCCAGACCCAGGCGTTGTTTCAGAGGACTCACGCTGCGGCGGTGGAGTCCGTTCCTGCAGACACGACCAGCGACCAAGTTCCCAAGGGCGTGATCTACGCGATCCTCATCATCGCCGCCCTGGCGTTGGTCCCGTTTGGCTTGTTCGCCTCTGCGCGGAGCTCGACCAGCGGAGACCTTCCATTTCACCTGGTCCACAACATGGACTTTCAGGAGAAGTATAAACCGCAGAAGAAGAGCGACTTTTTTGCGGACCACCGAACCTCTCGCGGTGATGTTGAAGGCACCATCGCGGTTGGAGCGCTCCGCCACGATTCGCACTTCTTCGCGGGGCGTGTCGGAGATGCCTGGGCCCTTACACTGCCGGATCGCGTCGTTGCGGATGCCGCGACGATGGCCCGGGGTCAGGAGAAGTTCGGTGTCTACTGCGCACCCTGCCACGGGGCAACCGGTGCGGGGGACGGAATGGTCCATCGCAGAGCGTTCGCGCTCAAGGAAGGCACCTGGGTGAAGCCGACGAACATCAGCGATCGAAGCGTCGCGATCCAGCCGATTGGGCAGCTATTCAACGCGGTGACCCACGGGATTCGCCAGATGCCCGCGTACGGCAGCCAAGTCGAGACTGCTGACCGTTGGGCCATCCTCCTCTACGTACGGGCGCTGCAGCACAGCCAGAAGCAGTACGGCTCTCAAGAGGCGCCAGTGCCCGCTGCAACCGATACGGCGCCGGCTTCGGCGCCGACTGATGCACCAGCCGGTGACGTCCCTGGCGCTCCCGCGGCGCCCGTGGGCGAACCAGCTGCGACGGCGGCGCCTCAAGCAACTGCGCCCAACCCGGCAGCTTCGGCTCCGAAAACCGAAGGGGCCGATGCCCCCGCCGAGAAGAAGTAAGCGAGAGCAGACATGGCATCTGAAACAAAAGTTTCCGCAGACGAGAAGCTTCAGCTAGGCGGCGAAGCGACTCGCTTCTCGAACATTGCACTCGGCGTAGGCGCGGTGTCACTGGTTGCAGGCGTGGCGATCGGACTGGGCGACAAAGAAGGCTTGCTTCGGTCCTACCTGACCGCGTTCATGTACGTGCTCAGCATCACTCTCGGCCTGTTCTGGTTTGTCGCGATCAATAACTTGGTTAACGCTAAGTGGTGGATCGTGGTGCGACGTGTTGCAGAGATCCTGGCATCGCAGATGCCGGTCATCGCGCTGCTCTCGTTGGGGATCATCTTGCCGATCGCGCTTGTCGACACCGCCGGTGAAGGCGCGATCCAGAGCCTCTACGCTTGGTTGAGTGATGCACAAGTACATGCCTCGCACCTGCTCCACCACAAGTCGGCTTACCTCAATAAGCCGTTCTTCCTGATTCGCGTGGTCGCGTACTTCGCGTTCTGGGCGGGAGTATCCCTCTGGTACTTGAACCGCTCGCTCGCACAGGACAAGGCGAGCAAGGCCGAGAGTGAATTGATCGCTCAGCAAATGGGCCGCGTCTCAGCACCCGTGATGATCGGCTTTGGGCTCACGCTGACGTTCTGCGCCTTCGACCTGTTAATGAGCCTAGACTACACCTGGTTCAGCACGATCTTTGGAGTCTACTATTTCGCTGGCAGCGTGCTGTCCGCGTACGCAACCATGGTGTTGACTTTGCTGCTGCTTCAGAGGGCAGGAGCTCTGAAGAGCTATGTGAACGAAAACCACTACCACGACTTGGGTAAGACCATGTTCGCCTTCACGGTGTTCTGGGCGTACATCGGGTTTTCCCAGTTCATGCTGATTTGGTATGCGGATATCCCCGAGGAGACCCACTGGTATCAGTGGCGCCTGCGCGGCGGGTGGGAGCTGATTTCCTACGGGCTAATCGTGCTTCATTTCGCGATCCCGTTCTTCGGGCTCCTTTCCCGCAACGTCAAACGGAACAGGAAGTGGCTAGGTTTCTGGGCAGCGTGGCTACTGATCATGCACTACGTGGATATCTACTGGTTGGTCTTTCCTAAGGACAACGAGGGGACTGTTCCGTTCGGTGTGGTCGACGTCCTGGTTGTCGTCGGCTTGGTGGGTCTACTCGCCGGTGTGGCGGCGCGTCGCGCTAAGGGCATGCAACTCGTCCCCGTCAAGGACGCGCGTTTGCCGCAGTCGATCGCGTTCGAGAACTACTGAAAGGTAACGGAATGGCAACCGAAGCTGACAAAACCAATACCGCCGTCATCGCCACCATGCTTGCCATCGGCGCCGCGGCGATGCTCGGGGGCAGTGCTGCAATCGTGGGGATGACCCGCAGTGAAGTCCAGGACTTCAGTGAGAAGCAGGGCGCGTTCTCCGACCAGCACGCTATCCGGGACCTTCGCGCCGAACAGGCGAAGAAGCTTGCTGAGGCCAAACTTCCTATCGGTAAGGCCGAGGCGCTTGTCCTCGCCCAGATCGCGGAGAATCCCGGAGCCGCGTCACCTTTCACCCCTCCGCCAGAAGGTGGTGCGGGTGGTGAGGGCGGCGCCGGCGGTGAAGGCTCCGGTGGCGATGCCAACGGCGTCGGAGGTGCAGGCGGAGCCGCAGCCGAATCGACGGGTGGTGCTCCAGCCGCGCCAGGTGGAGCTGAAGGCGTCACGCCAGCTCCGAAGCCTGTGGGGTCCTCTCCCACGCCGACTCCGAAGCCTGTGGGGTCCTCTCCCGCGCCGACTCCGAAGCCTGTGGGGTCCTCTCCCGCGCCAACTCCGAGTCCGGTAGTCGCTCCCCCTGCACCGAAGCCTGAAGCCCCGACTGCGGTGCAGCCCGAAGCACCGGCCAGTCCCGCGCCGAAGCCTACTTCCGAAGGCATGTGATGAAGATGCGGTTTGCGCTGCCCCGATTCCGGCGCCTTTCGGTTGCCGCTCGCGGACTCGCTTTGGTGAGTCTTTTGAGCTGGGGTGCGTTCGCTGTTCCGGTAGCAGCCGACGCTGAGCCCGACTATATTGACCCGACGCCGAAGCGGCTCGATGGGGTCGAGATCCGTGAACGGCTCGGCGAGGCGCTGCCGCTCGACTTACAGTTCACTGACTCAGACGGGGTTTCGCGGCGCCTAGGCGATCTGATCAACGGCACGCGGACGACGATCCTGACGTTCAACTACTCGGACTGCCCAATGTTGTGCAGCCTGCAGTTGAACGGGTTGGTTGCCGGCTTAAAGCAGGTCACGCGCACCGCCGGAGATGACTTCCAGATCATCACCGTGAGCATCGACCCCGCGGAGACCCTTGAACGCGCAACTCAGACCAAGCAGCGGTACTTGCGCGACTACGGCCGTCCGGAGGCCGCCTCCGGTTGGCACTTCTTGCTGAGCCCGGAAGCGAAGACTCGCCAGCTCGCGGACGCGGCGGGCTTCGGCTACACCTTTAACGAAGCACGCAAAGAGTGGCTTCACACTGCCGCTGCGGTCGTCGTGACTCCGGAAGGCAAGATCGCCCGTTACCTCTACGGGATTGAGTACCACCCTGAGACGCTGAACCTGTCAGTCGTCGAAGCGTCCGAAGGCAGGATCGGCAGCACGGTCGATAAGCTGTTGCTGTACTGTTTTCACTACGATGAGAGCGAGGGGCGATACGCACCCGTCGCGATGAACATCATGCGTGTCGGCGCTGGTGGCGTCGCGGTTCTGCTGGGCGCGTTCCTCGCGTACTACTGGACCGCGGAGCGTCGCAAAGCGCGGGCGCGTCGAGCTGTGGCGCAAGCCTTATCCGCGAGCGATGCCACTCATTCTTCTAGCTTCTGGCCACCTGCCACCGAACCCAAGCGCACGGAATCATGACCCACTTCGTTGCTAACTCACTGCTTCTGTTTTCGGCCCAGCCCGACGGGGCTTTCGTGCCCAAGCTAGCGCCTACTGACAACTTTTGGCTTCCCAATGCTGGCAGCGAGCTCGCTAGGAGCATCGACAGCTTGTTCATGTTCATCATGTGGAGCTCTATCGTCAGCGTGTTGATCATCTTGATCGCCGCGGCTTGGATCTGTTGGAAATATAAGGGGGGCGCTCGCGAGGAAAATCGGGCCGCGCTATCTCAGGAAGACCACAGCACCACCCTCGAAATCGTGTGGAGCGTGGTCCCGATGTTCTTCTTGGTGACGGTGTTCGTTTGGGGCTTCAAGGACTTCGTCGCCCTGCGCACATCCCCGAAGGATTCGATTGAGATTTATGCCACCGGCCAGAAGTGGAAGTGGACTTTCAAGTACCCGTCGGGGCACGTCGACAGCGAACTGCACGTTCCCCAGGGCAAGAACGTACGAATTCTAATCAAGAGTGTGGACGTACTGCACAGCCTGTTTATCCCCGAGTATCGCGTCAAGATGGACGCGGTCCCCGGTCGCTATACGGAGCTTTGGTTCAATCCTGAGCAGGCGGGCACCAGCCCGATCTTCTGCGCGGAATACTGTGGGACTCAGCATTCGGACATGATGAGCCAGGTCACGGTTCACGCGGGGGATGGCTACGACAAGTGGCTCCTTGAGATGGAGAAGCGCATCGACGCTTTGCCCCCAGTCGAGCTCGGCCAGCTGATGGTTAAGCAGTTCGGGTGTGGTGCTTGCCACAGCCTCGACGGAAAGACCGGCACTGGACCCACCTTCAAGGGCCTGTGGGCCAAGACTGAGACGCTGGCCACCGGGCAGACGGTTCTCGTCGATGAGAACTATGTCCGTAGGTCCATTCTGGAACCGATGGCGGACGTTGTTCAAGGGTTCCCGCCGCAGATGCCCAGCTTCAAGGGGCAGCTCAGCGATAAGAAGATCGACGGCATCGTCGAGTACCTCAAGACGCTCAAGTAAGCGCTCACGAGAAGAATTCAGGGCTTAAGGAAGCAGGGTTTAGAGACATGGCAGCACCTGGCACCACCATTGACGAGAACTTTATCACTCACGAGAAAGGGCTCCTTTCTTGGCTGACGACGCTCGACCACAAGCGCATCGGGGTGATGTACTTGATGTGCGTCCTTGGCGCATTCCTACTCGGCGGGACGGCGGCGCTAGTCGTCCGCACTGAGCTCTGGACGCCAGGGCCGACCATCATCAGCCACGACGTTTACAACCAGGCGTTCACGTTGCACGGCGCGGCGATGGTATTCCTCGTGATCATTCCCGGCATCCCCGCGGCGCTCGGTAATATCGTATTGCCGCTGATGCTCGGCGCCAAAGACGTGGCGTTCCCTCGCTTGAACCTGGCGAGCTGGTATTTGTGGGTGATTGGCGCTCTGTTCCTCATCGCCAGCTTAGTGACCAACGCCGCCGACACGGGCTGGACGTTCTATACGCCCTACAGCACGACCACGACGACCAGCGTCATCCCTGCGGTCTTTGGCGCGTTCATTCTTGGGTTCAGCTCGATCTTTACCGGGCTGAACTTCATGACGACCATACACAAGCTCAGGCCACCAGGCATGACCTGGTTTCGGATGCCGCTGTTTCTGTGGGCCCTCTACTCAACGGCAGTGATGCAGGTGCTTGCAACTCCGGTGCTCGGTATCACGCTGCTCATGCTGATCGTCGAGCGGGCAGTTGGCATCGGTATCTTCGATCCCAAGCTTGGCGGAGACCCGGTGCTGTTTCAGCACTTCTTCTGGTTCTACTCGCACCCGGCCGTGTACATCATGATCGTGCCGGCCTTCGGGGTGGTCAGCGAGATCTTCCCGGTCTTCAGCCGAAAGCGGGTCTTTGGCTACAAGTTTATCGCGCTATCGAGCGTCGCGATCGCCATCTTGGGCTTCTTGGTCTGGGGACATCACATGTTCACCAGCGGTCAAAGCGTAGTCGCAAGCACCGTGTTCAGCGCCATCACCTTTCTGATCGCCATCCCGACGGCCATCAAGGTCTTCAACTGGGTGACGACGATGTACAAGGGCGCGGTTCACCTGGAGACGCCGATGATTTATTCGCTCGGTTTCCTCTGGGTGTTCACTATCGGCGGCGTGACCGGCATGTTCTTGTCTGTGATGAGCACCGATATCCACTTGCATGACACCTACTTCGTCGTAGCCCACTTTCACTACGTGATGATGGGTGGAGCGATTACGGCGCTGCTCGGTGGCCTTCACTACTGGTGGCCGAAAATGTCGGGGCGCATGTACAACGAAAAGTTGGGCCAGGTTTCATCGCTGATCGTGCTATTCGGTTTGAACCTGACATTCTTCCCGCAGTTCATCATGGGTTCGCGTGGCATGCCGCGCCGCTACTACAACTACCTGCCTGAGTTTCAGGAGATGCACCAGCTGTCCACAATCGGCGCGTACATGATGGGTCTTGGCTTCGTGATCACTGCCTGGTACCTAATCGTCAGCCTCAAGAAGGGTCGCATCGCTCCCGCCAATCCCTGGGGAGGCCACACTCTCGAGTGGCACTGTTCATCGCCGCCCCCGTACTACAACTTCCATGACGCTCCGGTGATCACTGAAGGTCCGTATGAGTACGCCGACTGGACGTACGACAAGAAAATCGGCGGCTACGTCCGGAAGGGACAGTGAGCGCGGCGACCGCTGCACACTGATAGGGAATTCACCATGAGCGAAGCAACCACTGCGGACAAGACGCACGGCGCCGACGGACACGACCATTCGGGTCACGGGGAGTTCCCCTTCCTCGCGCATCACTTCGACACCCCTCAGCAGCAGTTCGAGACTGGTAAGCTGGGTATTTGGCTGTTCTTGGTCACCGAGGTACTTTTCTTCGGCGGTCTGTTCTGTGCCTACGCCCTCTACCGATCTCTGCACCCCGAGGTGTTCGAGTATGCCCACTTCTTCCTGGATACGAAGTGGGGTGCGATCAACACCTGCGTCCTGATCTTTAGTTCTGTCACCGCCGCTTGGGCGGTGCGCAACGCGCAGCTGAAGCAGACCAAGATGTTGGTGATCAATATCGCCATCACCATCCTGTGTGGGTTTGGCTTCATGGGGATCAAGTACGTGGAGTACTCCCACAAGATCCACGACGGGCTCTTGCCCGGGTCCCACTACCAACCGACGCTCCACGCTTGGGATACACCTGCGTACAAGGCGAAGTACGGGTCGGGGGAGCACGCGACCTCTCCGGCAGCGCCACACGGCAAGGCCGCGGCGCACGACAAGGGAGTTGCCCCGACCGAAGGCGCGCCCGCAAGTGAAGCGAAACCTGTTCCGTTCTCCGAGCGGAAGGTGGGTCCTCACGAGTTCAACGTCGAGCCAAGAAACGTGAACCGTTTCTTTGCCATCTACTTCTGTATGACCGGGCTCCACGGGATCCACGTGGTGGTCGGAATCGGTATCTGGGTCTGGCTCTTGATCCGCGCGTCACGGGGCGAGTTCGGACCGCAGTATTTCGGACCCATCGACTACGCGGCGCTGTACTGGCACTTAGTCGACTTGATTTGGATCTATCTCTTCCCGCTTTTGTACCTGATCCACTGATCGTCCTGCACGGCAAGACTTGAGGCTTCAAAATGTCGAATAGTACTAAAGGTGATAGCTCCGGGCACGATGATCACGGCCTGGCGCACGTGATGCCAATCTCGGTTTTGATTGGCGTCGGAGCAGCGCTGTTGTTTTTGACCGGCGTGACGGTGTGGGTGACGATGGT
>JBDKJZ010000229.1:0-8277 GCA_039796375.1 Pseudomonadota bacterium | reverse complement strand
GAGACGGTGTCCGATGAGCTCGAAGAGCAGGCCACGGGAGCCTTGCGAGTGGGTTGGTATGTCGACTTCGCAAATCTCTCTTTGAGCAAGCCGTCTCTGCAGCGCTGCGCGAAGAACGGGTGGAGCGACGGTCGCCGAATGTCTTTTGACCAACTCTACGCCAAGTTGGATGAGCTACCCGTTGAGGACGCTCGCGTCTTTCACAGCATGAAGTTCAACGACGCCGGCGAGCGAATTGCCACCGCCGACACGTTCGAAGCGCTTGTTGAGCACCCGCGGGTATTCAACGGCGCCCGGCCGGGGCAGCGTGTGCTTGTTACCCGCGCGGAGTGCCATGTTTCAGCGACCTCTGAGCGCGGCGCCCTCGTCATTCGCGTGACCCCTGAAGGAGCGCAGCTCGGCGTCAACCTAGTGGCAGAAGGTGAAGATCGGATCCTGGTCTACCGCATCAACGCGAACACGAAGCGCTTGATTGACCTATTGCCACAGGGCCTGTCGATCCCTGAAAAACATCAGGGCCAAGCCCTGCGCGTCCTCGACAAGCTCTCCCAGTCGATCGACGTCCGCAGCAAAGAGCTTGGGCAGGAAGTCCTCGTGGGCGCCGATAGCACACCCTGCCTCCGCATCTCTCCGGAAGCCGGCGCTTGGATGCTGCAGCTGGGGGTCCGCCCGTTCGGGGAGAAGGGACGATTCTTCCAGCCTGCGCAGGGCCACGCAACGCTCACTCACTACGCCGAAGGCACGCGCCAACGGACTGAGCGCGACTTCGAGCTCGAGCTAAACCGGGCCTCTGAACTCGTAGGAGCGTGCCCAACCCTGCGCGAAGCCACCGAGCGCGAGCGGGGCGAACCCGGCGCCGCTGAGGAGGAATTGAACGAACCGATCCATCAGTGGGTGCTCGGCGAAGCTGACCTACTAGCGCTGCTCTCTGAGCTGCGCGACCTCGAACTCCCGTGCGGCTTCGAGTGGCCTGACTCGAAAGCGATACGCGTACGCAAAGCCGAAGGCGGAGCGCGCAGCCTGTCGGCGAACCTGCGCCGGCGCAAGGGCTGGTATTTGCTCGACGGATCTATCCGCCTGGACGAACTGACGCAGGTCGATCTCGCTGATCTCGTTGGGGTCCCCGCCACGTCCGGGCGGCGCTTTGTCCGCTTGCCGAACGGAGACTACCTAGAGCTTGAGAAGCGCGTTCAGCGCGTGTTGTCCGCCCTCGACCAAGCGCAGATCGTCCCCGGCAAGCAGAAGCAGTTCAAGCTCCCGGACAGCGCGCTTGGCGCCTTGGCCGAGCTGGTCGACGCCGACAGCGGCGTCAACGTCGACGAGGCCACCCACACCTGGCTGGCTCACCGGGATGAAGTGCTCGATCGAGAGTACACACCGTCAACGCACCTGCGCGCGGACCTTCGCTCTTACCAGGTACAGGGGTTTCAGTGGTTGTGCCGTCTCAGCGAGCTAGGTTTCGGCGCCTGCTTAGCGGACGACATGGGACTCGGGAAGACCGTGCAGATTATCGCTCTGCTGCTTGAGCGATTGAGTAGCGGGCCAGTCTTGGTCGTCGCGCCGACGTCAGTCTGTAGCAACTGGCTCAAAGAGCTCGAGCGCTTCGCGCCGGGAATCGACGCGGTGGAGTACGGCGGGACGAAACGCACCCAGCTGCTTAAGTCGGGCCCCGACGGCGCGGTTGTCCCCTCTACGACCCTGCTGGTCACTAGTTACGGCCTCATGCAGCAGGACATTGAGCAGCTCGCTAAGGTCTCCTGGGGCTGCGTTATCCTGGACGAGGCGCAGTTTATTAAGAACGCGCATTCCCAGCGCGCCAAGGCCGCTCGCTTGCTGAACGCGCGCTATCGCATCGCCTCGACGGGTACGCCGGTAGAAAACCACCTGGGCGACCTCTGGAGTATCTTTCAGTTCCTGAACCCGGGTCTACTTGGCACCTGGCAGTCCTTCAACCGGCGCTTCGTGAAACCCATTGAGCGTGACAAGAGTTCCATCGCCCGCATCCTGCTCAAAGAGGCAGTGGCGCCGTTTATCCTGCGACGAACGAAGTCCGAGGTGCTCACCGAGCTTCCACAGCTCACTGAGGTGCAGCATGAGGTCCGACTGAGTGACGACGAGACCAAGCGCTACACGCTGCTGCGCAAGCAGATCTCTGACAAGCTGCATAGCTCCCAAGAAAAACGTCAGAACAAGCTCGAGATCTTAGCTGAGTTGATGCGCCTTCGTCGCTTCTGTTGCCACCCGCGGCTCGTGTTTCCCGACGCAGGCCTGGAATCATCCAAGGTGAATGACTTCCTTGCACTGGCCAACGAACTCAAGGAAAACGGGCATCGCGCGCTGGTGTTCAGTCAGTTCGTTGATTTTCTCTCGATCGTTCGAGAGCGGCTCGATGAGCACGGTTTCACCTATCAGTACTTGGACGGCTCGACTCCCAGAGCACAACGATCGGCCGCGGTTGATGCCTTTCAGGCTGGAGTGGGAGACCTCTTTCTAATCAGCCTCAAGGCTGGTGGTTTCGGCCTAAATCTGACGGCGGCCGACTACGTCATCCACCTGGACCCGTGGTGGAACCCCGCAGTTGAAGCACAGGCCACCGACCGCGCGCATCGGATCGGTCAAGAGAAGCCGGTGACCGTCTATCGCCTGGTCACCAAAGACACCATCGAACAAAGCATCTTGCGCTTGCACAGCGAAAAGAAGGCGATTGCCGATGCGCTGTTGTCCGAGGGTGCCGAGGCCGCCCAGCTGAGCACCCGTGATCTGCTGCAGCTGGTCAGCGGTGGTCCTGCTCTAGACTCCTGAAGCTAACTGAATCAGGGTAGCGGCTGCGGAGCCGTCGGACAATCAGCGTGGCAGGCCAGTAAACCTTGGGCGCACTCCTGGCGCAGGCCAATGGCGCATTCAAGAACGACGCTGGTATCCGGATCGGAACGGTGGACGAAGCACTTTCCCCCCTCCTTACACTCGACCTTGCAGGAGTCAGCGTCCTCGCAATACAGCTCACAGGTGCCCGCACCAAGGCAGTCCATCCTGCACTGCTCCGCGGCCCCGCAGTACGCGTAGCAGTCGCCGGCTCCGCTGCACTCGAACCTCACCTGGGGCCCGGACGCGCCTTTAGCTTTACAGGTGGCCGAGCTCGCACAATCCAGCTTCACGACAGGAGACTCGCCTGCCCAGACCGTACAGAAAGAGACCTCATCGCACTGGGCGCTGCACTCACGGGCACTGCACTGCAGTGCACACTGCTGTTCGGGCTCACAGGTCAAGACCGGATCCGCAGGGGGATTACTCCCACCGTCCTGTTGAACCGAAGCGTCGGACCCGTGCATAGGTTGCCCCGCGTCGAGGGTGGGTTCCTGGGGAGGTCCCGCGTCCAGGGCCGGTTCCGTTGGGAGCGACGCATCCAGTCCTGGCTCAACCACGCTCGCGTCCGACTTGGGAGCGGGCTTAACCACGACGGGCTTTCCGATCGGTTTGGTCGGGGGTAGCTTCCCTGAGTCCCGGTCCCCTTCATGCTCGTGGAAGGAGGCGTCGGACTTGTTGTCCAGCTTCTCGAGCGCGTCCTTGTTCCCTTCGAGGTCAACTCCGAGGTGGCCGCAGCTCGCCGAGAGCCCGAGAACGAACACGGCGGCACTGAACCGCCCTCCGAGTGCATGAGGAATTACGTTAAGTAGGTTGTTCATGGGGTGCCTTTGGAACGAGTGACCCGCGCTCGCACTGGTACACGAAACACCACAGCGTCATCGAGCGTGGGAAACTGCACGGTTAATGCAGCCTCCTTTAGACAGGCCCCAAGTGGCGTTGCGGCAAGAGCAGCGGGTTCAACCTTAACCTGTGGGGCGCCTCCAGCCTTGGCAACCGAAAAATGCAGCACCGCATCGGGGGCTTCCGCGCCCTCTTTGAGGTGCGATGAGAAACACGCCTGAAAGGCACCGCTCTTTTTCTGAACTGCTCCGGCAAGTTGCGACTTCGCATCAGTGTTCTTGATGCCCTTGTCTGCAGTGCCGGCAGAGGTACCCTTTTGGGAAATCTCGCGCGGGGGCTCATGTGGGGAAACCTCAGTCACCTCCAGCGACGCAGTTGGCGCTGCAACGTCGCGCGCGTTCGCTGTTGGCGGCAACGGGTCACTGCCCTTCTCTGGCGCCGCCCCCTGTGGGTCACCTCCTACGACCACAACCTGCTGCTCGCCGTTCCCCCGAGACAACAATGCGACAGCTGCACCTAGGCCGACAGCGATCACTGCGCCGACCACCAGCAATCCCCAGAGCAACCCCTGAAGCTGCTTCTGTCCCGTAGGGGCCGGGGCCGGGCCTGCGCGCTCCGTGCTGGCATTCGGAAGAACCACAACCGGGGGCGGGGCGGCCTGCGAGGGCCTTAGGGGAAAGTCCGGGTAGGTTGGAAGTTGGTGCTTGGGAAGCGGTTCCTCCAGCGCCTCTGGTGCCACCGACAGGATCTTGGCGAGCGCGGCTTCGCGCACCTTCAGACTTTCAACGCCGACAACGTCCGGCAACGCTTCGAAGTCTTCGCGTACAATCGCTTTGAGCTGCTGAGTGACTTCCTCATCATCAGCACTCTGAAACTGGCGGAGCTCCCGCGAAAACGCCAGCGCCGATTCATAGCGTTCCGTGGGCTGCTTGGCGAGCGCGCGCGCAATCGCTTCGTCCAGACCGGGGGGTACGTCGTCGCGTCGCTTGGAGGGCGCTTCAGGGACGTCGTTGATAATACGAACAAACGTCTCGGCGATTGAATCCGCCGCGAACGGGGTATCGCCGGTCAAGAGCTCAAGCAGGACCACCGCCGCGGAATACAGATCGGATCTCGGGCTGGCAGGATGTCCGTGTACGGTTTCCGGTGCCGCGTAGCAGAGCTTGCCTCGAAAAGCCCCGGAGTTCGTTGACCCCTGCCCCTCAGGACCCCGCATACTCGCCACACCGAAGTCTAGTAGGTGAACGTACCCCTTGTTGCTCAGCAAGACGTTGTCCGGCGAGACGTCGCGATGAACGATCTCGATCTCTTGTCCCTCCTCGGTATCAAAATGATGCGCGTAATGAAGCGCATCTAAAATGCGTCGTACAACGAAGAGGCAGATATCAACGGGGACCTTCAAGCCCTTGCGATGACGATAGTCGAGCCACGGTGACAGCGTGTAGCCATGCACGTACTCGAGCACCATGATGTGCGCGCCGTCTTCGATCCCGAAGTCGCTAATCCCGACGATGCCCGGGTGCTGCAACTTGGAGAGGATCTTCGCCTCACGGATGAAGAGTCTGTTGCCTTCATCCGAGGCGCGAATGTCACGCTTCATTCGCTTGACGACCACGGGGCGCGTGAACCCCTCCGCGCCCTCGACCCGCGCCAGATGCACCGTACCCATGCCGCCTTCGCCGAGAAGCCGCATGACCCGATAGCGACCGAGGAGCAGTCTGGTATCGAGCGGGTGCTGGGACGTAGTCATGATTCTTGTGAGATAAGCAGCCGCTTGGGATGTCAGGGAGCGCCGCTCATCGAGCGTCGCAGGTAGTAGTGTTTCCCGTGGGTCGGGTGGGCGAAAAGGATGGGAATGGACTCTTGGCCCGTGAGCTCAGCTGAGAACTTTTGCTGCGCTCCAATTTCGAGTTGTCTATCACCAACAGACACTTCCCAACCGGGTAGCGCTTGCCCGGATATCTTGACGTTTTCGCCGGGCGTATAACCCGAATCCAGTTCCGAGACCCGAGCCGCTGGAGCCTGGCTGTCATACACAACATCTACGGTGGTCGCCCGCGATTGCCTCGGGGGCGTAGTTGCCGCCGAAAAAGTCATACGGTGACTCCCCTGGCTGAGCGACGAGAAACGATAGCTCGGAGTCTTAGTGGTGATAGTTCGACCGTTGACTTGAAGCGAATAGCTAGACGCCACAGGGGCGGTGGGCCAACTGACCGTGACGGTCGGCAGGCGATGCTGATACATCACCGTGTAGCTGCGTCCGTCGGTCGTGACGTTCGCCGTTGGCGAGAAGCTGGGTAGCTGGCGGCTGCCTGAGTCTTTGACGATTCGGATTCCGCCGGTGGCCACCACAACCTGAGGCTTGTTCAAACAGCGCACTTCGTAACGGTGCTGGCCGGCCGGGAGTTTGAGATTGGCCTGGCCGCGCCCATCGGTCTTTAGGCGACCCACCGTCAAACGAGCAGGACCTTCGCAGACGCCGCCCACGCTGATCCCGACCGCGGTCGGAGGAAGCGGATCGTGCACCACGAAGCTCTCTCCAGCCGCGACCACTACGTCAGCGCGGCCTACGCCATCTCCGACGTCGAGAGGCGCCTCCTCTGGCTCTGCTGGCGTAGCGGTCGGCGCTACCGGGGTCGCGGTGGGCGCCTCCGCAACCTCCATCGCGACGTCCACGACGATGCCCCCGAGCTCCAGCTCTAGACTTTGCCCCGCTTCGACGGCTCGACGGTCCTGCCCGATCTCGATTCTCCCGAGCTCGACATCCACCGCCATGCGCCCTCCCGTGCGGCTCATGGTGATCGCGCTGTTCTTGTCCAAGACCAGCGCACCAAACTCAGAGTCGATCAGGACCTGGCCTTCGCTGCTCTGGATATCGGCCTCACCAACGTCCACGGCGAGCCCGATCGTGCCCTGTGCCTTGCCGCGCTGGAAGCGGATCTTCGAGGCGGGCTTCAAGCGCAACCTCGCGCCGTTGAAGAGCCGAAAATGGGCAACAGCGACGTCCGACGTCCGCGCTCCGTCACCGTTGTGAAAACTGTCGCCGACAGATGCCTGTCCCCAGACCTCTTTCGCATCAGCCGTATCGCGCTCGGGTTCGCCCGAAACCTCGACCAACGTAGCGAGAGAGTCATCGCGCATCCAGCGGTACCCAAGGTAGGACAACGCAGTGAACACGACGACGACAGTCACCACAACCACCCAGAGCCGCTTCGTCGAGCTGCGAGACTCCGTACGCCCCAGGGGCGGAACTGCGATCGGCTGATTCACCTATTCCCCTAACGGCCCACTGCCCATCATTGGGATAGGGCAATATTCAGAATCACGACGCCGCGGTTCTGCACGCTGATCGTACGGCGCTGCGACCCGAAGTCTTCATGCTCAAAGCGCACCGTGTAGCGACCCGGGGCGAGCTCAAGCTCAAATGAGCCATCCGCCTGCGTCTCGATGAGCTGATCACCAGGGCTAATTCGGAGTGTTGCCTTCACTGGATTTCCCTTGAGATCCAGCACCTTGCCGCGCACCTGACCCGCAGGTACCGATGGTCGTAGCATGACTTCCACGACACGGGATTTTCCTTCAGCGATCTGCACGAGCGCCTCCTCGTAACCCGGTGCATTGACACGAACCGACGCTTCGCCTTCAGGGACCGCTGCGAACTCAAACTTTCCGTCAGCGAGGGTGCGCTCTTGGTGAGGCTCACGACCCAACATCTCCAGCGTCACGGACGCGTCGGCCAGCGCGCGCCCACCTTCGTCGACAACGGCGCCGGAAACCGGTGAGGAAATGAGTTCAGCCGCGCTCACCTCAGTGACCCTCGGCTTCGGCTCGTTGCCCGGGGGCGGTCGCTCGGGACGCGCAGGCGCTGCAGGTGGCGTCGGCGGCACTCCAAAGCGCCACAACACCCCCACACCGACAGAAACTCTCGGCTCCATCGGGAGAAGATCTTCAACCAGCGGTTCTAGGGGGCGCCGACTCAACCCCACCTCGATGTCAGCCGAGAGCGATAGCTGCTCGCGAAGTGGGTGGCGCGCGCCGAAGCCAATGTGCCACGGCGAGCGCGTCACACTCGGAGCGTTTCGACCGCTCAAGACCTCGCCGGTCAGCTCCCCAACAAACTCTGTCTCCAAGCTGGCTGGCACGTAACTGGCTCCTAGGCCCCAGACCAGTCCAGTCCACGAACTCGCTCCGAGCGTCCGGCGATCGTTGCTTGTCAGGACTTGGGGCTCCGGCACCGCAACGGCCGATCGATCGAGGTGCAGCCCGAGCTGCGCTCCCATCCATGTTCCAGGGGCGACCTGAACACCGAGTAGCCCGCGCCCAGAGGGACTGCTCGCTGCGAAGTCAATCGACGGAGCCTCGCCTCCAATCAGTCGCAGATCCGCCTCGAGCCCCCAGTAGAGTCGCTTATTTGCCGATCGAGCGAATCGCGCGAGGAGGCGAGGTTCGCCGTAGAGATTGAACTCCGCACCAGCGCCTCCCGAGAACAAGTCTCCGCGTCCCTGCATGTCGAAGGCGAGAATCAGCGGCTCGTAGGGTGAATACGCAGCTGCCAAGCTCCCTTGAACACGG
>JBDKJZ010000228.1:0-8298 GCA_039796375.1 Pseudomonadota bacterium | reverse complement strand
GTACTATGAAGCTTTGGCCTTGGTGCTGCCCGAACAAGCTACGGCGTTTTCGCGGCTGTGCGTCGCATATGATCGCCTGCAAAAGCCTGAGCTGGCGCTTCCCAATTGCGCGAAGGCGATGAATTCGAATGGCGCCCGCGTGATGGACCACATGGGGTTCCTCAAGCTGACGCTGAACCAACAGCAGCTGACCCCCGACGCGGTCGCTGACGTCGAGAGCAGCCTCACCCACCTGCGAGGTATGCTCGCGGCGCCTGCCGACAAGCGCCCCGAGGGGTCGCTGATGGACGACGCGGAAGCGGAGGCCAAGGTTCGGAAGAGCCTTCGCGAGCAGCTCGACCTATCCCCTGAGAGCGCGCCTCCCGCCGACAACACGTCTGCCCCGGCGGCGACAGCAGGCGCGCCGTCCCCCGCCCCGGAGTTGCCGCTCGGAGTTCAGATTGAGCTGTATGAGTGCAAGCTCTCCGCGTTGACTAGAAACGCGCCCCGCCTTGAGGGTTGCATAGCTTCACTTGAGCAGCAGAAAGCCGAGCCTAGGGTGGTGCTTGGCTTCAAGTGGTCTCTTGCGGCGGTTTCTCGAAGCGAAGCGATGCTCGCCTCAGTTGTGGATGAAGCGCGTAGGCTTGGGATCAATGACAAGGCGATCGAGGCGCTCAAAGCTTCTTATGGCACGTTCAGCACTGCAACAACTCTCCCAGCTGGAGAGGCTCCCGGTACTGCGGCTAGCGCCGTCGTACCGGTCGCTACGGCGGGTGCTGTCACGCAGGGTGGGGCCACATCACAACGGGGGCTCTGGGCGCTGGGTCTGCTCGGGCTCGGCGCCGTCGCGGCGTTTTTCGTCCTACGGCAGCAGCGTCGCGCGCGGTCTCGAGGACTGGTTTCGTAGTCGGGTCATGCGCTACGCAACTCAGCTGGCTTGGTGCGGTGTGGCCTGCGTTATCAGCGGCTGCGCGGGCGATCTCGTAGACGAACCCGCTTGGCGTGAGAACGTTCCTCTGAGCGTGGGCGCCCGTGAACCGAACTCGGGTCGTGGCGCCCGACGCAGATCGAACGGCGGTGGCTTGGACGGCCCTCAGCAGCCCCGGGAACCGCTGGACGGTGGAACTCCCGGCGAGGACGGTGGCGGCGCTGCGTCGCCCCGGACGAATCCCCCGTCGCCCGGGACGACGCCCCCGCCCACTTCCCCACCAGCCGGTACGGAGGCCCCGCCGACTGAGATGCCGCGACGCTGCGCTGCGGTGGAGCTTGAGGGCTGCCCCGACGTGCCGACTCAGATCTTTGCCGTGAGCTGCGGCACTCAAAATTGCCACGGCAGCGCGGGTAAACCGCCCCTAGGGTTCACCGACCTCGGGAACTCCGTCAATGATATTACCGAGCGACTCATCGACTTGCGGGGGACCCCAGGTGAAGAGTGCGCCTCGTACAAAGTATTGAACTCGAAGAACCCAGAACAAAGTTTGCTGTTTCTGAAGCTCGACCCGAACCCGCCTTGCGGTTCGCATATGCCCTGGGGCTACAATGAGCTCTCTGACAACGACCGGGACTGTATTCGGCGCTGGGGAATGGCTGTGTTGGCGGGCCACACCGTAGACGGACCTTGCTACAAGGAGCCATGATGACGCGCGGGCCGTTTTTTTTGGTGGTGGCGACCTCGATTTCGGTGGCTGCCGTCGCTTGTGTCGAAGACTTGGCAAGTCGGACTGACTTCGAAGGCAAGCTGTCCGTGGAGCCTTCCCCGCGCGTCCCGAACCGTCCGCCGGGCAGCAACTTGAACGTCAAGCCTTCGACGAACCGCATGGACGCAGGGCAGGTAACTGGTCCGGGCAACGGCCCGCGGCCAGGCGAAGGACCTGGCGAACAGGATGCCAGCGGTCCGACGTCACCCGGGTTGCCGTCGCTTCCCGATGGGAGTAGCGGCGATGAGGACCTGTTGCCAGCAGCGTGCGGTGACGTCCCGCGCGACTTATTCGGCGATCCGAAAAAATGCGGCTCTTCGAGCTGCCATGGGAGCGAAGGCCAACCCCCAATCAGCGCCGGCAGAACCGACCTGGGGTCAAAGCCAGACGACGTGTTCAAGGCGATGTTGGGATTCAAGTTGAAGGGTGGGGCCTGCGAGGGTCGACTCGTCATCGACCCGCTTGAGCCCGAAGCAAGCCTGCTGCTGGCTAAGCTGAGCGAGCCTGCCCCTTGCGGGTTACCGATGCCGCTTGGGTCCGGCCTAGGCGTGCAGGAAAAGGAGTGCATTGAGTTATGGATAAAAGCGGAAATAGCAGCAGCGAAGTGAAGCCGGCGCGGCGCGGTGTGGGCCGGTGGGTGTCGTATTCACTCGCTTGCGCGCTGCTCGGCTTCACGTCGACCGCGCAGGCTCAGTATGAGGACTCCAGTGGTGAAACTTTGGACGTGCCGTTCGTCTCGTTTCCTTCGCGCAATACCTCGCCACTCTCGGTGGCGCTGAAGGCAGGCGTCCTGTCCCGTACCCTGAGCTACAATCAGCCGGTAGCCGACGTCTACAGTCACGCGCTACAGCCCCACGAACGAGCCCTAACGGTGTTGGGGTTCAGCGCCGAATGGTACCCAGTGGGCCACTTCCAGCCGAGCGAAGAGTATCTGAAACATATCGGAATTGCCGGAGGCTTCTTGCACAGCGTTGGCGGGACAACTCCGATTGGCGCTACCAATTTTGAGACGACATTCTCTGAACTGAACATCGGGCTTAGAGGGCGGCTCCCCATCTTGCGCCATGAGCTCGGCGTATTCCTCGGCTGGGGACAGCAGTCTTTGGTTATCCACGGGGATAACGAACGGCTTGGCAACGGCGAGACCGATCCTGGGATCGTGCCAGATCTCTCAATATCCTACCTGCGTTTTGGCCCAGATTTCACGCTGGTCGGGGGACCGCTGCGGTTTGGGCTCGGTGCGTACTTGCGCTTGCCGACTCTCGATGACTCCGCCGGGCACCTGACTGAGCGCCGCTGGTTTCCTGACGCCACTGCGACGGGCTATGAGTTCGGGGCTCGCACTGAGTTGTCTCTGATGAACGGCGTGTCCGTATTCGTAGCGGGTGACGCGCGTTTGCTCGCCATCTCTATGCACAGCAAGCCGGGATCAGCCCTGGATATTGGTGGGGAGCTGAGGCAGGCAATTGCGGGTGGCGCGATGGACGTCAGTATCACTGCTCTCGCGGGCGCGAAGCTGAATTTGCCGGGTACCTGAGGCCAGAAACGCGCGCCAACACTAGTGGTCGCGCTTGCCCCGCCCCCATAGTGCTACCAAGCACCCGCAGCGAATAGACCCACCACGCAGACCATACCTGCGCTCCATACCAAGGAGCGGAGCCTGTCCTTGTCGGTGACATAGAATACGCCGTACAGGATCCGTAGGGCGACGAAGGCAGTCGCCAAGCAGTTCACAATCACCGGAGATGCGCCGGCAATTGAGGCGATGATCACGCCGGCAGCGAAGGGCGGAAAAACCTCGAAGCTGTTCAAATGCGCCCAATAGGCGCGCTGCCGGCGGCCGGTGAGCGCCGCGGTGTACTCGCGCGGACGCTTGTTACCCCCTCCGCGGAAGTAGTCACCGTTCCACTTCGCGTAAAGAACGAACAGGTAGGGCACCAACGCCGCCAAAGCGATGCACCAATAGCTCCAGCTCATCGTTTCCCAACTACTTGTAATAGCGTTCACGGGCATCCACATAGCGACAGGACCGACTTGAAGCAAGGAGCCGCAAGCATTAGGGGCGGGTGCGGAGCGCTCGCCAGGCCCTTCTGGGGAACCTCCAGGAGGCGAACTTCAGCATTTGGTCTGGAAGTGCCGTTTCGTCATCGACCAGCGCCTTCAGCGCCTTGGGTAGTGGTAGCTTGAGTGCGTTCAAGATCTCGACCGCGACGCGACCCCCCGTCTCTGCCGCGCCCTCCATCCATCCTTGGAACTCTGCCGACGTGTGCTCCCCGCAGAAGTGCACCTTGCCTTCAGGTAAGCCCTCCGTGCCCCAGTAGGCCCACTGTCCCGGCTTGTAGCACGCGTAGCTCCCGAGCGTGTTCTTGTTGGAGGGCCAGTGCATTCGCACCGCTGAGTCCTCAAGGTACTCAGCCTTGGCTCCGGGAAAGACCGCGTCAAGATCATCGAGTCGCGCGGCGTACCACTCCTCGGCGCTGCCTTCGCCGGACAAGGCGCCCTGCTCGCCGCTAACAAAGTGAGTCAAGATGGCGTGCGAGCCCGGCTGCCCGAGCGACGAGTCCCAGACCTGCTGAAGCAGCGGAAGGTCGGTCGTCGCGCTGCCGCTCGCTTGGTGCTGGTTACGCCACACGGGCGAGCTGAAGCCGCCCATGATCTTGGCGTTGGTTCCGTAGCCCAGCTGGTCGATGATTTCGAGTTTGCTCTCCGAGAGTTCTAGACCCTCAAGGGCTACCCCACGCAACGTAGTGAAAGGTAGAGCGAACACGATGCGTTCGCAGCTAACTTCGGTTTGTTTGTTGTCTCCAGAGGAGAACGCGACTCTGAAGCCGTTGGGTGCCTTTGTTGCGCCGATCAGGCGGCGACCCAGTGTGAGCTCCGCACTGAGCTCACTGGCCAGCGCCGCCGTGAGACCGTCGTTGCCGCCAACGACGTGATAACGCTCGTCTGAGTCGCCAAAGATTCGGAACGGGTCAGCGGTCTCGGCGTCGATTAGGTAGATCAGGTTGAGGCTCGACTGCTCGCTCGTCTCGAGCCCGAACTCGCCCCGATAGGCGGAGTCGAGTACCGCGTGCAGCTCAGGGTAGCGCTTCTTCGGTACGACCTTCGCGAGGTAAGTCGCGAGCGACGTCTCATCCAAGCGAGTGTACTCGTCGTCGTCGCTGTCAGCGGCTTCTAAGTCTGCCAAGATCTGGCCCGCGACCTGCTCAAACTGCTCAACGATCTGACTCTCGGCTATGACTTTGCCGCTGACAAACCAGGTGTCGAGCGCCGTTCCTTCTGGCAGGTACTCGGAGCGGTCTCGCAATTGAAGGCCAAACTCCTCCACTAGGCCCAGCATGAAGCGGTGGTTGGAGTCGATGAATTCACCGCCGAGCTCACACACCTGTTTATTGGGGAAGAGTCCGCGTCCAGTGAACATTCTTCCGCCGGCGCGGTCGCTGGCTTCGTACAAGTGGACGTCGACGCCCGCTTGCTTCAGTCGATAGGCGCAGTGCAGGCCTGCCATGCCCGCGCCGATGACGAGCACCCGCTCATCCTTAGGGTCCACGGCAGCCGGTTTTTCATCGGGGGCTTCCGCTTCGGAGTCGCCAGACGAACATCCGAGCAGCCCGGCACTCAGGGACGCGGAGGCTGTGGCCAGTGCGCTGGCCATGAACTCCCGGCGTCGGGCGTTGAAGGCCTGATGTTGGGGCGAGCGTCTGAGGGCGTCCTGGAGCTTGGCGAATAGAGGAGACTTAGCCATGGGCGCGAATCTAGTCGAAGGCGAACGGACGAAGAACAGGGGCAAAAATCACCCCGTAGGCGGGCCTGCGGCCAGCCCAATTGACCCGCGTTCGAAATACTCCTTGCACCAACTATTAACCAGGGTTAACTATTGCCTGTGGCTGACGACACTCGCACTTCTCTGATCCACGCGGCGATCGCGCGGCTGCAGACGCTGACTGAGCTGTTTCAGAAGCGAAGACAGCAGCTCGCTGAGGGCGTTGGTTTGACTGAGCACCAATGGGGCGTGCTGGAAGAGATCTCGACGGACCACTTCATGCCCAGCATGTTCGCTCGCCAGCGTGAGAGCTCTGCGGCGGCGGTGTCCAAGACGATTCGCCAACTCGTGGACAAGGGCCTGGTGGAGGTCTCGCTTGGCAGTGGTGATGCGCGCCAGCGAAACTACGACCTGTCTGCAGAAGGTCAACGCGTGATGGTTGCCTTGCGCCAGAGTCGGAGCCACGCGATTGAGCGCGTGTGGACGCAGCTCGACCCAACGCAGCTCAGTACCTTCATAGCATTTGCCGACGACTTGACGGCGCGCCTCTCGGATCTCGCCGAGTCCAACGCCGAATGAAATCCCGATCCAAACGATACGCCCACGCAATGAAAGGAAGTTCCCATGGGAAAGACACTCTACGAAAAGGTATTCGACCAACACACGGTACGTCAGCTGGAGTCTGGACAGTACCAGCTGCTCATGGGCTTACACCTGATTCATGAGGTGACCTCGCCTCAGGCGTTCAGCATGATTGAAGAGCGAGGCCTGCAGGTGATGTACCCGGAGCGCACCTTCGCGACCGTGGATCACATTATTCCGACCAAGAGCCAACTTCGTCCGTTCTCGGACACCCTGGCTGAAGACATGCTGGTCGCGCTCGAAGCCAACGTGAAGAAGCACAACATTCGCTACTTTTCTGCGCAGAAAGGTGAGCAAGGCATCGTTCACGTCGTGGGTCCGGAGATGGGTCTGACCCAGCCGGGGATGACAATTTGCTGCGGTGATTCCCACACTTCGACGCACGGCGCGTTTGGCGCGATCGCGTTTGGCATCGGGACCTCTCAGGTGCGCGACGTACTTGCGACGCAGACGCTCGCGATGGAAAAACTCAAGGTACGGCGCGTTCAGGTGGACGGTAAGCTGCGCCCTGGGGTCTACGCGAAGGACGTCGCCCTCTACGTGATCCAGAAACTCGGTGTTCAGGGCGGCGTCGGGTACGCCTACGAGTTCGCCGGTGAAGTGTTCGACAACTTCACCATGGAAGAGCGCATGACGGTGTGTAACATGAGCGTCGAAGGCGGCGCTCGTTGTGGCTACGTCAACCCGGACGGAGCGACCTACGACTACCTGAAGGGCCGCGAGTACTCCCCCAAAGCGGAGAACTGGGAGAGAGCCGTCGCACACTGGGAGTCGATCAAGAGCGATGCGGACGCCAAGTACGATGACGTATTCGTCGCGAACGCGGCCGACATCGAACCGGTCGTGACGTGGGGTATCACGCCTTCGCAATCGATTGGAGTGAACGGCACGGTGCCGCGCGCTGAAGACTTCAGCGCTGACGAACGCGAGACCGTGCGAGAGGCGTATCGCTACATGTCACTTGAGGCCGGCACTCCGATCAAGGGGATGAAGGTCGACGTGGCGTTTATTGGGTCGTGCACCAACGGGCGTCTGAGCGACTTTGAAGCCGTGATTGACCTGATCAAAGATAGCGGGCTCAAGGTAAAAGAGGGCGTGCGGGCGCTGGTGGTTCCCGGCTCTCAAAGGCTTCGAGTTGAGATGGTCGAGAAGGGGTACGATAAGATCTTCACCGATGCAGGTTTCGAGTTCCGGGAAGCGGGTTGCTCGATGTGCTTGGCGATGAACCCCGACAAGCTCGTGGGACGCGAAGTCTGCGCTTCGTCATCGAACCGTAACTTCAAGGGCCGTCAAGGGTCGTCGACAGGGCGCACGCTCCTCATGAGCCCGGCCATGGTGGCTGCCGCCGCTATCCGCGGTGAGGTGGCTGACGCACGAGAAGTGTTCAGAATAGGTTCCTGAAGGCTAGGCGGAGATCGAAAAATGTCAGACAGCAAAATCAAAAACGTTCAAGCTCAGGCAATTCCCCTTCATGGGAACGATATTGACACCGATCGCATCATCCCCGCGCGCTACCTGCGCACGACGGTGTTTGATGGTTTAGGTGAACACGCGTTCGAGGATGACCGGATTCAGCTGAAAGAAGCCGGAAAGCATCACCCGTTCGACGAAGCTCGCTTCAGTGACGCGCGGATTCTCTTGGTGAACAAGAACTTCGGATGCGGTTCTTCGCGTGAGCACGCGCCTCAGGCGATCGCTCGGTGGGGTCGAGGCATCCAGCTGATCGTCGGCGAGAGCTTCTCGGAGATCTTCTACGGCAACTGCATCGCGATTGGCGTGCCCTGTCCGACCGTCGGCGTCGACGCAGTGGAGAGCCTGATGCGAGCTGTGGAAGGCGATCCGCAGCTGCGCCTCAGCGTCGATTTGGAAAACAAGACGATCACGTGCGGCGAGCTGAAGTTCGGGTTCGAAATGCCTGAGGGTGCTCGCAAGAGTTTCATTGAGGGGCGCTGGGACACCACCGGGGAGCTGCTCGCGGGTCGAGACCAAATCCGGCAAACAGCGCAGAATCTCGCGTACTTTTCCGGTTACTCGGCGTCAGCGGGGCGCTAACCTTTGAGGAGCGGCTTAGGTTTGGGGTGAAGGTGCCGTTGGGTCTCGGTGGAGCCGGCATTTGGCGAATTCCGAGGCGACGCGAAACCCAAACTACATTCACCCCGGCCAGTTGGTAACCCGGCTGCGCGCGGCCCTCGCGGCCCCGGGTTACCAGCCCCCGAT
>JBDKJZ010000227.1:0-8342 GCA_039796375.1 Pseudomonadota bacterium | reverse complement strand
AAATAGTCGTGCGGTGCACCACTGGCGATAGGTCTCTCCGTAGCCGAGATCCACCAAGCGCCGTTCGAGGTAAGCGTCAACATGACGAAACAGGGCTTCGGTCATGGGCAGCAATGTCTCGTACGTAGCGTAGGCTTGATAGAACTCAAGCATGGTGAATTCTGGGTTGTGCCGCGTACTTACGCCTTCGTTGCGATAGCAGCGTCCGATTTCGTAGACGCGCTCGAACCCCCCCACCAGCAAGCGCTTCAGATACAGCTCCGGCGCGATCCGCAAGAACAGCCCCATGTCTAAAGCGTTATGGTGTGTAGAGAACGGCTGCGCTGCAGCGCCGCCGATCACGCTGTGCAGCGTGGGCGTCTCCACCTCGAGGAAACCGTGTCCGTCTAGAAAGTCGCGCAAGCCCTGAATGATGATCGAGCGTGCGCGCAGCGCTATGCCGACCTCGGGGTTTGCAACCAGGTCAACGTAGCGACGCCGATACCGCAGCTCGACGTCCGTGAACCCCTTGTGCTTGTCGGGTAAGGGGCGAAGCGCTTTAGTCAAGAGTCGCAGTGACTTGACGAGCAGGCTGAGCTCACCCGTCTTGGTGACCATGACCGGACCACGCACCTCCACGTGATCTCCCAGGTCGATATCATCGAGAGCTGAGAAACCCTCGCCCATTTCTTCTTCTTTGGCGAAGAGCTGGATATCGCCTCCGTCGTCACACAGCTTGAGGAACGAGACCTTGCCAAACCCACGTCGCGCCGTGATTCGGCCGAAGACGAGCAGCGACTCATCCAAGCTGAGCTCCGTCACCTTGTCGGCGTCGTACCTGAGCTCGGCTTCCTCGCCGCGCACTTGCGCTGAGAGGAAACGTCGCCGCACGTTGCGCAAGAAGAAGCGCGACGCGTTGTCGACGTCATTCGCGAAAGGGTTCGCGCCGCGGGCGCGAACCGCCGACGCTTTGTCGCGTCGCACAGCCATCAGGCTCTCTTCGCTGGATTGAACGCTTGGCTCTCCCTTCTGGCCGGCGCTACCTCCAGAACCCTGCCCTTTCTTGTCGCTCACAGCGCTGGCCCGCCCGGTGGTTTTTCACCTGCGCTCATCAAGAGATAAGCTTCGATAAAACGGTCGAGGTTGCCATCGAGGACGCCCGCGCTGTCGCTAGTTTCGTACTCGGTGCGCAGATCTTTAACGAGCTGATAGGGCTGCAGCACATAGCTGCGGATTTGGCTACCCCAGGCGATCTGATCTTTACCCGCCTCGTAGTCCTGGCGCTCCTGGTCGCGCTTCGCGAGTTCGATTTCGTACATTTTGGCTTTCAGCATCTTGAGCGCCAGCTTGCGGTTCTGCAGCTGGCTGCGCTCAGCGCGGCACACCACCATCAAGCCCGTAGGCAAGTGGCGCATGCGCACCGCGGTCTCCACCTTGTTCACGTTCTGGCCGCCCTTGCCGCCGGCACGCATGGTGGTCACCTCCAGATCGTCCTCGTTCACCTCGATTTCGATTTCGTTTTCGACGTCCGGGGTTACTTCGACAGCGGCGAATGAAGTGTGGCGTCGCGCGTTCGAATCGAAAGGGCTAATGCGAACCAGCCGGTGAACACCCTTTTCGGCACGGAGGTAACCGTAGGCGTTGGTGCCGGACACCGTGAACGAGACAGCATCGATGCCGGCCTCGTCTCCCGGCTGGTAGTCGATGATTTCAGTCTTGAAACCGCGACGCTCACACCAGCGCAGATACATGCGCAGCATGATGTCCGCCCAATCCTTAGCCTCGGTTCCCCCAGAGCCGGGATTGATGCTGACGATCGCGTTAGAGTGGTCCGCGGGGCCCGACAGCATGCGCTGCAGCTCCAGCTTTTTGACGCGGGTTTCAAGCTCGATCGCTTGAGCCTCAATCTCAGCGAGCGACTGCTCATCGCCCTCCTCGACGGCCATCTCGAGCAGCTCAAGTGAGTCATTCGCGTCGCGCGCCAACCCCCCGATCAGCTGCAGCTTTTCGACCGCGGCGGCCCGCTTGCGCAGCAGCGCCTGGGCTTTCTCCTGGTTGTCCCAAAAGTTGGGAGCGCTCGAGAGCTGATCGAACTCTTCTACTTGGCGTTCCAGCTCAGCGGGGTCAAAGATGCCCCCTTAGCGCATCAACGCGCCTCTTGAGGTCTAAGAGTAGTGCCTTAGTTTCGGCGGACATGGCTCCGGTAACTAGCGACCTTTGTCGCTCTCAGCTAGCCGAAAGCGCGGTGCGGGCAGGCCGGCTCGATCGCTTCACTGGCCCGCGGGTCGAGGAGTCGAGTTTTCCGCGGGACGCCTGGCGAGTTCCCTTGAGAAGGCACCGTGGGTCAGCACATCGAGCGCGAGCGCCGCCTGCGTGGTCTTGACTTGCAACAGCAGACGCTCGTCGTCCGCAAGATCGGGACTTTGCAGACTCGCGTCTGCAAGCCTCCAGACGAGCAGCCAATCAAGGAATTGTTCGGTTCGCCGCTGACGTTGCTGCTCGAGCTGGGCGCGCATGCGTTCCACGGCAAGCTCCTCAGTCGCGAAGACCAACCGATGAAGCTTCCAAGTCGCCTGGGCCTCGAGACGCAAATCGGCCGCTCCGCTGACCTGGTAGCGTCCAGGGTCGTCGCTGGTGGGGGTCAAGCGCAGGGTTTGGTCGCTGTTATGTCCTGCTTTCAGCCTGAGTTCGGGCAGCCACGCGGAACGTGCCGCCCGAGAATCCAGCGCGCCCATGCGCTGTTCCCCAAGGGTGAACTCGAGCAAGGCGGCGTTCAGCATTCGCCTGACAGCGGCTGGGTCGAAGGTCGGCGCGGTGCTCACTCGCTGCTGCAACTGTGGTCGCGGCTGAGCGGTGCGCACCGGACGAGTCACTCGCGCGCTCCGGCGCGTCTGCACATCGGTGTCGAGTTTCGTTTCTCCGGATGTGGGTGCTTCTTCGGCTTGCAGCGACGGATCGGCCTCTTCGGACCGCTCGTCGGGGTCTAGATCTGCGAACTCATCCGGGGGGGGCGTCTCAGTCGACTGTGCGACCGGGGAAAAGGCGAACTGTTCCCACGGCACGCGGATCTTCAGCCATCCGCCATAGCCGCGGGTCCACTCACCCCGTTCGGCAAACGCCGAAATAGACACCTCAAGTGCCGACGCGGGCGCCGCGGTGAAACACGCACCGAACAGGACGAGGGTGCGAAGATGACCGGCCCAGCGGCATCGAGCGATTGATTGGCGCATGGGCCGCTCTTCGGACCCGGCGCCGGTCGATTGCGCAGTTTGTTCGCGCTCTCTGGCGCTTAGTCGAGTCGCCGGAGCGCGCGCTCAGCAACGGGCAGATCGTACAGCCCGGCACGCGGGATGAAGTCGTCCGCTAACGCTCCGGAGTCCGTGACCCTCCTGAGGCTAGCGACGCACAACGGCATCAGGGAGCCATCAGCGCCTTGAGAAGCACCGAGCACCGAGCGAACCTGGCTGGTCGATGTGCAGGTAAGCAAATGCAGCCCGCTGGGCGCGGTGACGTCCACCTCGATTCGGCGTTCCTGGGCGCCAAGCGGCGTTGGCTGGAAGCTGCAGATAAGGAGCCTCAATGGCTGGGTGGCGCACTGCGCCGCGCTCGCTGAACCCAGCTCCCAGTAAATATGCGCCTGATCGGCACGACGCAGGATGACCAGCGTATCTCGGGCTCCTGAGAAAGTCAGCGGCGCTGCCTCAGCCCGAACCGCTGCCTCAGCAACCTCCGCTCTAGCCGGAGCCACACCCTCGGCAGCCTCACCAGGGCTGCCTGACGCGTCACCGCTTGAGGGGGTCTGCTCCAAGGCCAGAGCGCCATCCGTGTTCAGCGCTGCGTCAGCGGCGTCAACGACCGTAGCCCCCGCCGACTCAGCCGCCAGATCCTGGGCGCGCAGTTCATCCCACAGGGCTCGCGCCCTGCTGTTCCCGGGCTCGCGCTCGACCACCGCCTGCAGTGTCGCGCGCGCCCGCGCCGGGTACCCCTGGGCCAGGTAGATCCGCGCTAGCGTAAACGTCGGTAAGGGGGCTCGATGTTTGGGGTGGACGCTGTTCACTCCCCCAGTACGCCCACCAATCAAGCGGGCCGCCTGCGGCATGTTGAGCCCCTCTTCGACGACGCGTGCCACCAGGTGACGAGCTACAAGCAACCAGCCACCCGTCGCCGGAACCTCCGGCTCAGGGGGCACTTCTTCACCATCACTCGTGCGGCGAATAGTGTCTAGGAGCTCTTCTTGCGTGAGAGCTTCGGGACGGCTGATGCCGAGCTGAAGCGCGACCGCGATCAATTCGTGACGGGGGATGCTTACAGGGCTGGGCGACGGCATGGCCCGCGGGAGCCTACAGGTGCTGCCCTACGCTCGCAAGAGCTCCCGCGCTCGCGCCACATCGCGCTCGATCTGCGCTCGCAATGCGGAAAGGTCCTCGAAGCGACGCTCGCTACGGACTCGCTCAACGAGCTGAAGCTCGACCTCCTGGCCGTAGAGATCTGAAGAGAAGTCCAGAAGGTGCGCCTCAATAGTCACGACCCTGCCCTGGACCGTCGGGCGGTTGCCGATGTTGGCGACGGCGTCTCTGAGCTCACTCTGGTCTGCGAGTTTCACGCGCACGGCATACACCCCGTGAGCCGGGAGCATCTCTTCGACCTGATCCAAGTTCGCCGTTGGAAAACCGAGCTGACGCCCAAGCTGCTCGCCACGGACCACCACGCCTCGCAAGGTGTGTGGACGACCGAGCAGCTCGGTTGCGATGGCGAGATCGCCCCGGTGGAGGGCTTCGCGGACCCGACTACTCGAAATCGGTTCTTCCGCGGCTTGGAGCAAGTCAGCCGCCTGCGCGGTGAAACCGAGCTCGGTACCGAGTTGCCGCAGCGTCTCCAAATCTCCAGCGCGGCGGTGTCCGAAACGAAAGTTCGCTCCCACGACGACTTGGCGGGCGCCGTGGCGCCGGATCAACACCTCCTCAACAAACTCCCGCGGAGTCCTGTTCGCCAGCGCCGAATCAAACCTTTCGACTCGGACGTCGAGCGACTCGCTGATCCCCCGAAGCAACTCGAGCTTTCGCTTGAGTCCGGTCAGTTTCTCTTTTGGCGACTGCGAGAGGATTAGGGAGGGGTGCGGCTCAAACGTCAGAACGACGGGCTTCAACCCTGCCGCCAGGCTTTGCGAAACTACGTGTCGCACCAAGTACTGGTGCCCGCGGTGCACCCCATCAAAATTGCCAATCGCCAGCAAACTGGGCTCAGGCACTGGGGTGTTCGTGGGATCCGAGAACTGCACTCCAGGCGCTCCTTACTACAACTGTGCGCTTGAGCCAACGCCCAGCGGCACCCTTGCCTTTCGATCGGTATACGAATAAGCCAAACTGCGGCACGATGAGTCCCGAGCAAGCGATCACGGCGGCGGCCAACGGCGATCTACGCCCAGTGTACCTGCTGCTTGGAGAGGAGCGGCTGCTGCGGGATCAGGTCGTTGCGAAGCTCCGCGCGGCCGCGCTAGACGGCGCCATTCCGGGCCTGAACGAAGATGACTTCCAGGCCGGTGAGGCTAACGCGAGCTCTATCGTCGGCGCAGCGCACACCTTGCCGATGATGGGTCGACGACGCTGGGTACTGGTCCGCGGGCTTGAACGTTGGGAGTCCAAGAAGTCCTCCGGCGACGATATCCCAGGGGATGATGCCAAGGACGACAAAGCCTCCCAGCAGAAAGCTGAGACCGGCTCGAAGCTCGAGCTGAGGCAGGATCCTTTGGACCAGCTCGCCAACTACTGCCAGTCGCCGAGTGTCTCCACCGTGCTGGTCCTCTTGGCTAGCTCGCTCAACGGGCGACGTCGGCTGGTGACTCTAGCCAACAAAGAAGGCTTCTTGGTCAGCTGCGAACCGCTGCGAAAGAACGAGCTTCCGGGTTGGGTCCGCGCCGCAGCGAAGCGTCGCGGGTGCACCTTGTCCTCCGCTGCTGCGGAGCTGATCGCGGAGGTATCCGGGCCTGATCTCTCAAGCGTTGAAGACGCGGTGGAGCGACTGAGCCTGTTTGTGGGCGCGGGCCATGAAATCACAGAAGACGCCGTCAGCGAGCTGCTCACTATTGTGCGACCGGCGACCGTTTGGGAGCTCGTTGACGCACTCGCTCGACGCGACACGGCGAGCGCGCTCGCCTTGGTGGGTAAGGTCTATGACCCACGGGATCGAGGGCTCAAGCTGCTGAGCGTGATCACCTGGTCGACCCGCCAGCTGCTCAAGTTTCAGGCAGCGCGCGCCAGCGGCCTAGACCCGAGCGCCGCCGCGAGAGCGGCCGGTGCCCCCCCGTTCAAAGCTTCTTCCATGGACCAGCAAGCGAAACGCATCTCTCGGGAAAGCTTGGAGAGCTGGATTCTTTCGCTCCGAGATGTCGACGGGATGCTCAAGGGCAACTCCCGCAGACCCGCTAAGGCTATTTTGGAAGCCGCTGTCATCGATCTGTGCAGAACCCCATGACCCCGCGCAGCGACGACGAGCTGATGGCCGCTTACACAGCCGGGGACTCGGCGGCCTTCGGCGAGCTCTTCACGCGATACGCTCCGCTGCTCAAGGCGATGCTCATGCGGCGACTGCGCTCGTCATCCCAGGCCGAAGATCTCGTGCAGCAGACGTTCCTCCAAGTGCACCGCGCGCGGCTGGACTTTTTTCCAGGCGCCAAGGTGCGACCGTGGCTCTTCACGATTTGTTTCAACCTGCTACGGAGTCAGCTGCGCAGGGACGGCCGCAGTCCCTTCTCGGACGTGGAGACCGTCGGCCGGGTGGAGGCGAACCAGCTCCACCTTCAAGAGCTGAGAGAGTTTCGCCAACTGCTGGACGATCTTCCCACCCCACAGCGCCAGGTGCTTGAGCTTCACTGGTTCGACGGCCTCAGCTTCGCCGAAATCGCTGAGCAACTGGGCGCTTCAGTGAGTGCCGTAAAGGTACGGGCCCATAGAGGCTACAATCTGCTTCGAGCCCGGTTGAAAGAAGATTCGTAACCGTTTGTGCGGAGCGTCATACCCGACCATGTTGAACCCGAACTGCCAAAATTTTCGCGCGCGTCTGCAGAGCGAGCCCGACACGGATTTGGAGTCCCATGTGGACAACTGTGAGGCGTGTCAGACCTGGCTGGACGCGAGCCTGCTCGGATCCAGCGCTGAGTCCGAGGGCCTTCAGAGGTTGGAAGCGACGCTCTCGCAGCAAGGAGCGCTGCGCGGACGGCTGATGTCGGTGCCCACTGCCCTGCGCGCAAGGGTGCTCGCCTTGGTCATGCTGGTGCTCGTGACCGCACAGCTGATGTTTGCCGCGCGCGCCGACTTGGGCGTGTATCCGATGGGCCGTCTGGCGCTTGAGCTGGGCGCACATGGTTTGGTCTTGTTGTTGCTCGTCACGATCTTGTTGAGACCGGCGTTTCGACCCGATTGGCCGCTCACTCTGACGCTCCGGGCCGCAGGTTTGGCGGTGTTAGTGATCCTGGGGATCGCGCTCACCAATCCGGCTCACGCGTTGCACGCGGCCTCGCTCGCCGGACGGGGTCCTGATTTCGGAAGTCACGCGGCTGCCTGCCTGGCCTATGGGACCATTTCTGGCATGTCCTTCGTGGTGCTCGCGGCCTTGCTCGATCGCGGAGCGCCCGTGGGTGGGACGCCGCGCTGGGGACTTCACTTGCTGTTGACGGGTCTCGGCATAGCCACTAGCAGCCTGGTCTTAGTGCTGCATTGTCCAATCGTGCACATGGATCACCTGCTGGTGGGCCACGTACTGACCGTAGGCCCGATCGCACTCGCCTGTGGAGTACTCCTTCGGGTACTCTCCGCGAGCCGCGCCGCGCCCCGGTGACCGCTGACTCAGTATCCTCAAGGGCTATCCGCTAGACCCGTGGTGTCGATAGCGCGCGAACTCGAAGACTCCTTCGGACGGCGAGCACGGAAGACTCGACCTGTGACTATCGCGACTTCGCTGCCTTCTTTTCGGCGGCGAGCCCGGAAAGCTTCGCTCGCAATCTGCGCGCGTAGTCGGCCTTGTTTACCTGCGACGTCCGACTGAGCGCCAAAGCCTGCGCAGGGACGTCGGAGACGACCGTCGTGCCTGTCGCCACGTAGGCCCCTTCGCCGATGACCACCGGGGCAATCAGCTGCGAGTCGCTACCGATGAACGCGCCCGCGCCAATCGTCGTGCGCGCCTTTGAGAAGCCATCGTAGTTGCAAACGATGGTCCCGGCCCCAATGTTGGCGCCAGCCCCTACCTCAACATCACCGAGATAAGACAGGTGACTGGCCTTGGCGCCCTCACCCAGCTTCGCTTGCTTCGTCTCGACGAAATTCCCGACCTTCGCTTTCGGCCCTAGGTCACTGCCTGGCCTCAGATGG
>JBDKJZ010000226.1:0-8406 GCA_039796375.1 Pseudomonadota bacterium | reverse complement strand
CAGGCTCTGCGATCGGTAAGCTGCCTAAAGGGCTCGCATCGCCCTCGGCTGAGGTGAACTCGCGGCCGCTACAGGCGACCAGCAGCAGCGCGAAACCTATTGAACCAAGACGTCTAGCGCGCATGAATGTTCCCGTAAGTGAGAGGCCTTCATGCTACCACAAGTAGCCCTACTACCGGCGAACAATATCACGAGGAGTGAAGAACGCGCCCGCGTGCGCATCTATCCTGTCCGAGATGGCGCGTATGATGACCTCCGCCCAACCCTCACTTGCACCCGCACACCCGGCGACGGTCAACGACGGAGTTCGGCCAGACGTTTTCTCGGCCACCGTACACCCGGGCAGAGCTGAATGTTCCGCACCATTTTGGGCATGGAACAAGGCGCCGGCCGCCGCTCGACTACGGTCGGTTTTTCCATCGAGCGTTTACTCCTAACGCGACACGCCATCGGGCTCCGAGACTCAGCTGCGGCGGATCCGACGCCCGCTGACTTCCAGAACTGCGCGGCATGGACCTCCCGTGCCTTTCGCAGGCCCACGCCGCGATCACTGAGCAACGATGCAAAAGCGCTCTGCCGCCGCGCAGCTATACTGCTGCCGCAAGCTGGCTTAGGCGGTGATATTTAGCACTGACCCAACTGAGCCGGCCGCTGCCTGCGGCTGGATCGCGGCTTCAATCAGCTGCAGGGCTTGCTGGCCCTGTTCGCGCGTACTGGCCTGGCGCTTTCGCTCAACGGCGACGCTCATTGCCAAACCCGACGACAGAGAAACGCCAGACATATCCACGAACTCGTCGAACGGCGGCTGAGCGGAGTCCTTGAGCAGAATTCGTCAATAGTGGTGTAGAGTGCCTTGACGCCGGTGCGCGGAAGGGCCGCGATCACTACCCGCTGGCGGGCGTCAAAGCTGCTCGACCGCGGCCGCGCGCGGCCGTAGGGGTCGTAGCTGCGGTCAGCCCGAACCGTATCGAGCGCAGAGACGCGGGCGTCGTCGCTGCGCGCATGGCGCTGCTAACCAAGGCTGCGGAACGAAGGGTCGACATCGGATCGCGATACATCGTCCCACTGGTGACGTACGAACGGCCATTTGTACTGGCTCTGGCGTAAGCCCTTAGCGACGTCCGCGGCCATGAGACGTAGGCCCCAACCCGACTTCATCCGCACTGGGTGGAGCGGCGCGAGGCGACCCGAGGCGCGCTTGCTCGCGTACTCCGGATTGAGGGCGGTGAGCTCCACGTCGACGGCGTGCGCCAAGTCGGGGAGCTGTGCATGCTCCGTCTCAAGCAATAGCTCGTACCGGCTGTGGGCGAGATTGGCGATCAGCTGGGCGTTTTCTGACTAAAGCGCCTAGTATGTTGCCGGCCCGCATGACCGCTTTGGCGACCTGATCTGAGTGGAGCTGCTCTCCCGTCATGTTCAGCATATCTGGGCCTGTGTGAACGAACGCGAGAGAGCTACTAGGTGCGGGGACCTACGCAGAGCTACTAGGCGTGGGAACCTACGCAGAGCCCACGAGATTTCGCGAGGAAGCGGCACGACGAACGATGGCGTTGCTACTTACAGCCTTTGTTTACATCTCACGGCGCCGCAGTGCGTCTCGAAGCGTTTTTGGCTGAATTGGAAGTTCAGGTCGAGAATACACGTGTATCAGCGGACGAACTTTCCAGTCGCTAGCGGATTCGTGTTTCTAAGCGTGGCGCGCCTCGCACCGGAACCCGTCAACAGAAGGAATGACCATCGGAGAACTCACTATGAAACGACTTGAGCTCACACCGTTGTTGTTGTTGTTGTTGTTGTTGTTGTTGTTGTTGTTGTTGTTGGCGCCGGCCTGCGTGGGGACCGTCGAGTCGAACCCCGCGGCCCTGTCCCCCGACCCGGGCGCCCCGGGCGCCCCTGCAACAAGTCAGGCCCCTGTCCCGCCTCCGCTTGACCCGTCAATCTCGGGTCCGCTTGACCCGTCTTTGGTGGGGGCCTGTGCTCAGCCGTCGCCGGGTTCGCGTCAGCGGTTGTGGCGGGCTCGATGACGCCCAGTACGCGAAGACGGTTGCCGCCGCGCTCAGCGGTCAGTCCAGCTCCGCCAACGACGATCTGGCGGCGCCATCGGATTTGAAGCTGCCACTGGGGATCGTGCCCGGCTCGGGCGCGTTGTTCAGCACGAGCTCGAAAGACCGGCACTTGTTGCCCCTGGACGCTGAGGATCTTGCGATGACCTCGCTCAACGTGGCAGAGCGGATGCTCGCGGATCCATTGATCGCGGCATGCGTGAGCGCGACCGGGCCGCTGAGCGCATGCCTTGAGCCGCTGCTGCTCCAAAAGGCGGAGCTGCTGTTCCGCCGACCGGTGGTCGCAGCAGACGTTGCTCACTACCTCACGGCAGCGGAGGCGGCGGTCGCCTCGCCGGGTGGCCGTCGCGAGGCGGCTCGGGTGGCGCTGCAGGCGCTCCTGATCTCACCGCGCTTCGTGTTTAGAAGCGAGCTCGGCGTCGACCAGGAAGGCCGGCTGCGACTGGACGCCTTCGAGGTCGCTGATGCGCTCAGTTTCTCACTCACCGACGGACCGCCGGACCAGGCTTTATGGGCGGACGCAAAGAGCGGAGCGGTGCTCCAGCCCGACGTCATCGCCGGACACGTTACACGCCTGCTGGCAGTGGCTGAGACGAAGGGTCCACTGCGCAAGTTCGTGCGGGAACTGTTCGCCTACGGTTCTGTCCCCAGCAAGGACGAAGACTTCCACCAGCCCGACAGCTTGCTGCGCGAGGCTGAGCTCTTCACCGAGAACGTGCTGCGCATGAACGCACACAAAGATTTCTTCAAGGAACTACTCACCGGCCGTAGCGGGTTCGTCAGCCCTGCCACCGCGCAGAGCTATAACGCGACTATGAACGGCGATGGGAACACTCCGCAGCCGTTCACGTTCACGGGCGAGCGCCAGGGGCTTCTGGGGCATCCGGCCTGGCTGGCGTCACACGCGTCTCCGGACCCGGCGGAACCAGAGACCGTCATCTCCCGTGGCCGAGCTGTGTACGAGCGTTTCCTGTGTGGGATCGTGCCGGAGGCACCCATTGGCATCATCCCCGAGGTGCCCCACAATGATAAGCAGACCCTGCGCGAACGCCTCGCGGTCCACACGATGGATCCAACCTGCGCCACGTGCCATACGCTGATGGACGGGATCGGGCTCAGCTTTGAAGGCTTCGACGACTACGGACGCATACGCGATACCGAAGCCGGGCGTCCGATCGTCAGGACCGGTGAGTTGCTTGGCAGTGGGGATCAGGACGGCCCGTACGAGGGCCTAGAGGGACTGACTACCAAGCTACTTGCATCGCAGACAGCACAAAATTGCATGGCCGCCCGGGCGTTCGAGTACTTCGCCGGGCGTAAACCCACAACCGGCGATGCGTGCACGGTGAAGGAGGCGCGCGACCGCTATCAGGCGTCGAACGGCGACCTCACTTCGATGGTCCAGGCGTTCTTCTTATCCAACGAATTCCTCTACCGTACGCCCTGAAGTCAAGGAGTTTCACAATGAATATTCACGATCATTCCACGACTGCGGCGCGCCAAGCGCGTCGTCGGTTTCTCAAAGGCATGGGGCTGAGTGCGGCGGCGGCGCCGCTGGTGCTCGGTATCGGTGACTCGCTGCTCGGGCGTGCGCTAGGCCAAGCGACGAGTCGGAAGCTGGCCTTGTTCTTCGTACATGGCGAGGCCTGGAACGGAGGTGATTGGGCGGCAAGCTACACTCCGCCCGGGGCCGGCGACCTCAGCTTTCAAGGGAGCAATTCCGACAGGGAGCCGGTGGCGGGCCAGGAGGTGGATGAGACCGGCATGGCGTGGCCCCCTTTCGTCAAGGCGCTCGCCGAGTGGAAGGACCGCATGGTGCTCGTTGATGGGCTGCCATTCTACGGCATAAGCTCAATAATCCCAGTATGGCCCACGGGCTCGGAAACACGGCGTTGAGCGCGACGGGTGCGGCGAATTCCCCTGGCAACATCACGATCGACCAACACGTGGCGGCCGTCCTGAGTCGCGACACGCCAGTCAAGAGCCTGCAGTTTGGCCTCGGTGCCGTCAGCGACGGAGACGAAAGTACGGGCACCTTCTGCGCTGGCGGGGGCGCCGGCGTGCCCCATGCTCACAACCCGGACACCCTGCTCCTCCGTATGGTTGGCGCCAATCCAGGTGGCATTCCGGGGGCCCCGCCGACGACCGCGCTGGGGACCCGTCTGCTGGACTTGGTCCGCGAGGATTTGCAGCGACTCGACCGGGGCCTGGCTTCGGAGGAGAAGGCACAGCTTACCCAGTACTTGTCCTCGATGGAGGCCTACCAGAAGAAGGAGGCGGCTCTAGCGGACCTGGCGCAGGCCGGGGGGGGGGTGCGCGTTCCCGAGCATGCCGCCCGCCGGGATGGGCCCCACGCCGGGCATCGCCGCGTTCGACTCGATGTTCAGGTTGAGCACCCTGGCCCTCAAGTGCGGCGTGACCAACGTCATCGGGGCGAGCTTGGGAAACACCGGAGGGCACAACGACTTGGACCCGTTCGTTCCGGGCTACTCAGCCCACGGCGGGCACGACAAGGCCTGGGGCCTCCTTGCGCCGATCTCGATGGGCTGGGTCGCCACGATGCTGCAAGAGCTTGGACCGCTCGCTGACAGCATGACCGTCACGATAGTACCGGGCAACGGCCTAGGCCACAAGGGCCCGAAAGAACACCACGGCGGTCCGATCGGTGCAGCGTACGTCTTCGACGGCCCCGGGGCATTGCGCACCGGCGCGCGTTTCCTGCGCGTCAAGCGCCACATGGCAGATCTCTACACGACGCTGGCCGACGCACTCGGGGCGCCCGTCGACAAGTTCAACAACGTGGGGGATGGCCGCATCAACGAGTTGCTGGCGTAAGACAGACATCCGTACTTCGCCAAAGGCACCCGTCTTCATGAGCTTCCGTAGGGCGACCTTCATTTGCAAGCGCTCGAGGCGTCCTTCAGCGACGAGCGTGGAGGACACCGGACTAGCGGGCCAATGCGCGTGCAACCGCAATGCACGTGAGCGGGTGGTACTGCCCAAAATACATTGGCGGCACCACCAGTGACGGCTGGACGAACCGTTTGACCGCGTTGATCGCGCCTAGCACGCTGTACTCTGTGGTGAACACGATGCCGTTTGGGATCTCGACGAACTGTCCGAGGAACGCGAAGTTCTTTGCACCCGCCGGCACCACGGCAGGCCGATCGCCCTGGGCTCTGCTGAGAAACTGGCTGATGCCGTAGGGCAGCATGCAGGGGATGCAGGTGGAGGTGTCAAGGAGCTCGCTCTTCTCCCCCTCGTCCTGGTCGAACTGCAGGTGACCCAACAACTCCTCCAGGATCTCGCGACCTGTGCATGCGGGCATGGGTTTCTTCACGAACGTGCCGATGTTGTTGCCACCGAGCGCCGCCACCCAGATGACGCACGTATCGCGCGGCTGGTCGGGGAACAGGGGCTGGCGGTATGTGTGGAGGTGCAGGATCCACGGGGAACCTGTGATGGGTAGCGGGCTCTGACGACCCATCTGGCGCTCCACCAACCACTCGAACTTGCGCTGAAACAATCCGCCGCGAAAGGTGACGGTGAAGGTCATTGTGGTGGACTGCGAGATGTCACGCAGGAACTGCTCGGGGCGGCCGAGGTCGGGCTGCCTGGCGGCGATATTCTTCCACAGCGTCCACGCTCCGCCCAGGTTGTGGCTGCCGACCGCGGGCTTGTCCACCGGGCGGTCGTGGGCACCGAACGAGGCGTTGCTGACCATGGAGCCGATGGTCAGGAAGACGAGATCCGTGTCGCGCACCGGGATGGAGGGCTTGGGCTCGTCGCCACTGGTCTTGAGGTGGATTCGCTCAATCCACCTCTCTTTGCCGTCGGAGTCGACCTTGAAGTCCACGTCCGAGACCCTGGAGTTGTAGTGGAAGTTCACGCCCTTCTTCTGCATGAAGCGTAGAGCGGGCAGGACGAACGAATGAAAGTTGCTATAGCGAGTACGCTCCAGAGCGACCATCGTGTTCATGTTCGGCATCTCGTGAAAGAAGAGGTGCATGTAGCGCTTCATCTCCATCGCTGAATGCCAGGGCTGGAAAGCAAAAAGTGCCCGCCACATGTACCAGTAATTGCTGGTGAAAAATGACCCTCCAAAGATATCCGTGATCTTTGCATCATCTGGGATCAGGGACTCCGGTGTGAGGAGGAGTCTCACCATTTTCAGTTTTTCAGCAGCGCTGAGGCCAAGCTGATATCCGGAATCCTTCTTGCCGTTCTCATGCAGAAGGCGAATGACAGTGTGAACTCTGCACTCCTCCAGATTTTTCTGATGATCGTGTAGGCACGATTCATTGTCGTTGTAAGGAATAAGCGACCACAGTTCTTTGGTGCAAGGATATACCTTGTCCTCAAACATGCGGCTGCCTTGCATTGAGTATGCTAGTTGGCCGTTCACGATCATTTCCGAGGCATCACAGCTTCCTCCGACCAGATTCTCGTCGCTGTTCTGCTCGAAGATGTGGATGTTGGATGGATCGAAGCCCGCCTTCTGGATTAAATACATCGCAGCAGCGATGGAGCCCAGGCCGAGGCCGTTGAGATAGACTTTGACAGAAGAGTCGTCGATGTTGTTCATTTTGGTGAGCCTCTGCGTGTCGGTGAAAGCCATAAGGCTGACATCGAAGACGCGTTATCAGTCGCCCGTGACGAGACCGAATTCGCGCAGCAGTGCGCCGATCTGGGTCTTGTCGAGTCGCTTCATCAGCAGCTTGCGCAAGGGTCAGTTTTCCTCATGAGATGTCGCTGTCGCCCCGGAGTCCTCATGACTGACCCCCAAACCGTTTCAGAGCAGGCTCACTAACTTTCGCGCAGCTTCTTCAGAAGATGCCGGGTTTTGCCCCGTGACCAGCTTGCCGTCGATCACCACGAAGGACGCCCAGTCAGCGCCCTGCTGATACTTACCGCCGTTGGCTTTCAGCATGTCTTCGACCAGAAAGGGCACAACCCTGGTCAGGCCGACACCCTCCTCTTCAGAATTTGTGAAACCGGTCACAGTCTTGCCCGAGACCAGCGGTTTGCCGTCTGCGCGCCTGGGGTGCTTAAAGACTGCCGGGGCGTGGCAGACTGCGGCGATTGCGCGGCCTGCGTTGGAGAAGGCTTCGATCAGCTTGATGCTGTGGGCATCCTCGGACAGGTCCCAGAGGACGCCATGACCGCCGGGATAGAAGATCGCATCGAACCCATTCGCCGTCACGGTGGACAGCACGACAGTGTTAGCCAGATCGCTTTGGGCCGCCTTGTCGCCCTTGAAGCGTTTCGTCGCTTCGGTCTGTGCATCGCTGGTGTCGCTGCTGGGATCCAGCGGGGGTTGCCCGCCTTTGGGCGAGGCGAGCGTCACCTCCGCCCCTGTGTCCTTGAACACGTAGTAGGGCGCCGCGAACTCGTCGAGCCAGAAACCGGTCTTCTTGCCAGTGTCGCCGAGTTTGTCGTGCGATGTGAGAACCATGAGAATTTTCATCAGGTGGTAGCCTTTCGACGTCGCTAAGTTTCAGGCGCTCAGCCTGACGACACGTTTGCCGAAGTTTCAGGTAGGCGAAAAGTCCTTTGCACTTTGCGCGCCAGGTCGATGCGAGGGGCCAAGCAGGTCGCTACGCAAGAGGGCCGCTACGCTTCAGGGATTCGCCGCGGCGTGAGGTGCGTGGTGGACGTCGTCTAGCCGCATCTCCGTTTCAAGCTTGGCGAGGGCTTGGGGGGTCAACGACGACGAGCCCGGTGGGTGCTGTGCTGTCGGAGTCGGGCAGCGGGAGCACGGGAAGCCCCCATGCGTACGAGGTAGCACGCCACAGTGAGGCGCCTTAGCTCACCGCCTGGCAGACGAACCTCTCGGAATCACGCGTTCTCTGGCCGAGGAGGAGGGATTCGAACCCACGGTACTCTTGCGAGTACGCGGGTTTTCAAAACCGGTGCCTTCAACGCTCGGGGGGCACAGTTTCGCGCAAGAGTTGCGTATTACGCGTATACGGGCGCATTAATGACACCGCCTCGGCTGTATCTAATTCATCGGAATAGGTAGAGGGTCGAAACTTGCTCCTCTGCCCATGCCCATTTGTTCGACAACCGACAACCGACAACCGACAACCGGTGCTGAGTGATCGTTCATTCGATAGGTCAACCTCGTGACCCAACGAACAAACGCAGTGCCGCCAGAGGCGGTCACAATGGATGGGGCCACCGCGCTAGCTGCGATTCAGGGCGCAATCTCCGAAGCGGCCATCCTAGCCGTGACCGATGTGACCGGCAAGATTGAACAGGTCAACGATAACTTCGTAAGCATCTCCCAGTACTCACGCGAAGAACTCATCGGCCAAGATCATCGCCTGTTGAGCTCCGGCTT
>JBDKJZ010000225.1:0-8410 GCA_039796375.1 Pseudomonadota bacterium | reverse complement strand
TCACAACAGAGCCGTAGGATAACCCGAGCACTCCGAGTTTGGGGACGCGGGGACCTGTAAATATGACGCAGCCCGAAAATTTCCATTCAGAACCGCGCACCCAGCCCCACTCCGATGGACGCGCTGATGAGGGGCGTCAGTGCGAGTGTGCGTTCTCGGCCTTCATCGGAAAGGGTGAAGCGCTGCCGGCGGACTGAAGCCAGCAGCCCGGCGTCGCCTCGCAAGAAGAACGCGCCGTCCAGGACGGCGATGACCAAACGCGGTCCAGTGCCGAAGCCGACCACGTTGGCGCTTCGGTCTTCGTCGAACCCCGATGCCCGCGCCTGACCTAGCGACGCCTCGACGTCGCCGCACAGATGCGCGCGGACCCATGTCGGATGCCACACGAGCGGGCACGCCCTTACAGACAGCTCTAAGCGAGAAAGCTGGATTTCTCCGCCCAGTCTTTCTTGCCGCGCCCCAGGGGAATACCGCGCTTCACCTTCAATTAGCCACGACCGCGGCCACGCGACCCCAGCACTGATGCCAGCGGATAACGCGCTCGCCAGCCCATATCCGCTGACCGCGCCGGCGCGCAGTCCAAGCTCGATGCTGACCAGTAGTGGCTCGCGCCTAACGCCCGAAATCGACTCCGGAAAACGGCGCTCGATCTCGTCCACGCGGAAGTCCAGCATCAGACCCAGCACCAGCGCGGCGGTCATCGTCAATTCGTCGCAGCTGTCGGCTTGGAGCTGACGCGTGCCCAGGACCCGACCCCTCCGATCCATCAAGGCCAACACCACACTGCCCGCTCGGGCTTCGTTCAGTCGCAAGCTCACGTCAGCGTGACGCTCTTCGACGAATACCTCGCGGCCGATCGCGCTCTCGACCTCAGCCGTCAAGATCTCGCGAGCCACGCACCCGCGCGCGCCGCCCTCCGCTAGGAAGACGCGCGCGCCCCGGCTCTCACTTGCACAAACCTGGCCCGGCAAGAGCACGCCCAGGGCAGCCACGAAGGCCACCACGCAGTGTTTAGCCAGACTCACACAGCGAGCATAACTCGCAGCCCGTCAAGCGACGGGGGTTATCTGACGTACTGGATCACCCGGCAGCACCCCAAGGAACAGTATTGCTGGCTTCCGCAGTCGGCGTTTGAGCTGCAGGCCGGCACATCCCCATCACAGGTGTTGGCTGGAGGCGGCGGAGCGGTTGGCTCCCCGGGGACCGGGGGTGGAGCCCCGTCAAAGCACTTCGCCGGAAGATCCGCGAGCGTTTTGCCAACACAGAGCTCGCATTCGCCGCACTCGTTATTGCATCCCGGGGTCGGCGTGCAGCGCGGGCACTTGGTCGCGTCACCGATGTCTTCGGTCGAACACGTATCGCTAACCAAGATACTCAACTGCTCCCCGTCAACCGTGACATCACAGCAGCCAAAACAGTCGCACCCAGGCGGGACCATTGGCTGGCAAAAATTCACGCACGAGTCGCTGATGCTACATTTCTTCGGATCGGATTCGGCTGTCGCTTTTCCGGTGATGCAGTCGGTGTGGTAGCGGCAGCCGTCATCTCCGGCGCCCGAGTTCCCATCAAAGAAGCAGTCTTGCCACTTCGGATCTCGATTGTCGCCCGGGACCCCGGTCGAAAAAGTCTGCTCATCGTTATCGTAGGCCCCGGTGCACTCATCATCGAAACCGTCGGCCACGCCGTCCGCGTCATTGTCCTTGCCGTCTGCGCACGCGCAGATTTCGTTGCCGCACAGGAGGTTCAGGACCCCGCCGTCGCCCGCGACAATCGAGATATATCCCCCGCCGGGAAGCTGCCCGGGCTCGAAGCCCCCCCCGTCCCGATTTGGAGCGGCTGGGTCAAGCGGCTCCTCAACAAGCAGCTCCTCCGGCTCGGTCGCGCGGTCCGTCCCACCGCCATCGACGCTCGCGTCCGCGACCTCTTCGCCGCTAGTCTTCTGAGAAGTCGCAGGCGTTTCAGTGCTCGAACAGGCGCTCACAATCGGGGCCGAGAGGGTCAGCGCGATCAGGACTAGGTGGCGTGGGTTGGGCATACGAGGGTTCTCCAGGAGAAGGGGATGCGGCATTGGGGGGGGCGCGCGCCATCGATTATTGCCCGCCGATGCTGCACAAAGAATTCGGCCCGTGGGCTGATACTCTACCAGAGTTAGCCATTACCCCACGCCCCCTAGGTGCCGCTACATGTGGGGTGAGCGGTGAGCAGAAAGAAACGGCCAGGTCCGTCCTACTGGTGGACGACAGTCCCTACTGGTTGGACGCAGTCGCTGGCGCCCTAAGAGAGGCCGGGTACGTCGTCACCACCGTCACGGACGGACTTGAAGCGGTCGAGCAGCTGCGCGCGCACCCTCCGCGCATTCTCGTCACCGACTTCTTCTTGCCGAATGTAGACGGCGGCAAGCTGTGTCAGCTCGCCAAACAGCTCGCCCCGGTGAAACCACCGACCACCATCATTCTCACCGGTGGGGCCGACAAGAGCCTCTCGCGCCGCCCGTCGGAGCACGCGGACGCCGTCATCGCCAAGAACGTGCGCGAGGTGGTGCTCTCCGATCTCTTCGCCGCTCTCCGTGAACTTCGAAGCGGAGAGTCCCAACCGCCGCTCAGCATCTCGGTGATCGGCCACGAGCGCCTTGAGCCGAGAGCCCTGTCCTCCAAGCTGTTCACCGTCAAGCAACACCTCGACGCGCTGCACGAAGGGATCGCCGACGCCGTCATCGGGATTGATGGCCGAAGGCGGGTCTATTTTGTCAACGCGATGGCCGTAGAACTCCTCGGGCGCCCTGAGCAAGACCTGCTCGCCCGCAGCTTCGAATCGGTCTTTGAATTGGAGGAAGGCAACCCGGTTCTGGCAGGCTTGAACGAGGCCCTCGGTCCCTCCAAGAAACGCGCCGCACCTTCGGTGGTTGAGTTTCGGGAACGCACGCTGCGAGTCAGCATCACGCCGCTCAAGAATCCGCTGGGTGACGGCTCGGCGCTGCTCATCGCCGCCGACATTACGGACATCGTGGCCGTCGAAGCGGAACGTGAATCGCTGGTTGAGCAGCTGCATGCCGCCGAAAAGATGCGCAGCCTCGGACAGATGACCGCGGGGATCGCTCACGAAATCAACAATCCCTTAGCGGCGCTTCTTCCGAACCTGCAGCTCCTTGGCGAGTATTACCAGAAGCTAACCGCCGCCCTTAGGCTGCCCGAGGCCGAACCGCTGCTGAAAGATCCGGAGCTTCAGTTCGCCTTGGCTGAGCTGCCCGAGCTGCTCTCTGACACGAACGCCGCTGGCGCTCAAATCAAGTCTGTGGTGGGCGAAATGCTTCGCTACGCCCACCCAGGGGTCGAAAAGGGCGAGCGCACCGCGCTGCCCGAACTCCTGAACGAAGCCTTGAGTCTCTTGTCCAGGCGGGTCCGGTTCCGGGCGACCTTGATTCGTGAGTACGGTGAGACTCCCGAGCTCGTTGTGGACCGCGGGTTGCTCGGTCAAGCGGTCTTGAACATCGCCATCAACGCCAGTCAGGCGATCGCAAGCCGTAGCAGCGAGGACGCGTGGATCAAAGTCAAGACCGAGCCCTGCGAAGGCGGCGTCGCGATCGAGATTAGTAACAGCGGTCCCGAAATCCCGGCGGCCGTGGCGAAGGACATCTTCGCGCCCTTCTTCACCACCAAGGACCCGGGCACCGGGGTTGGCCTGGGCCTCAGTATCGCGTACGAGTCCGTGCGTCGGCACGGGGGCTTCATCGAGGTCCTGGACGGCCTACCGACGACCTTCCGTGTCTGGCTTCCGCTTGAGACGGGGCGCGCCTTGGTCAGCCTGCGCCCCGCGCATGCTGCCCCAACAACACGCGCGTCTGTAATGGTTGTGGATGACGAACACTTGGTTCGTAAGGGTCTGCGACGCGTGCTTGAGCGTCACTTCGAGGTCACGCTCGCTTCTGGGGGCCGTGAAGCCCTGCAGCTGCTTGGGAGCCATTGCTACGACGTGATCTTGTGCGACCTGCTGATGCCAGGGCTCACGGGAATGCAGCTCTATCAGGAAGCCTCCAAGGATTTTCCGCAGCAGGCCGAGTGCTTTGTCTTTCTGACGGGGGGCACGACTGCACCTGAAGCGAGGGAGTTCTTGCGCAGCGTTCCGAACCCACGCGTCTACAAACCCGTCGAGCGCAGCGAGCTCGTCGCCCTGGTGGATAAAGCCGCGCGGAACACCCGCCAGCGGAAAGCCCCCGCGCTCTAGATCGGCTCAGTCGACCTTCCGAGCGACGAAAACAAACACGCTTTGTTCTCGCCAAGAGACGCCGACGCTAGCCACAGGCAGCGCGGGGTTCAGGAGGTGAGGCGGCGGCTCTGCCAGGTGGCGCACGTGCCCCGCGGCGATACTCAGGTACTTCTTTGTGGAGGACACCGAGCCTGTGACTGCCGAGGCGTCGGCTTGAACCTCCCAGCGTGCCAGCATGCCGGAGAGCTCCACGCGAAATCCCAGCTCCGGACTGAACCAACCGAGGAGCCGCGACTCAAAATATTTCGCCGCCGAGACGGGGTGCCCCTGGAACCGTGCCAGTTGAGCGCGCTCCGCCGGCGTTGCCAGCTGCCCCGCGGCCTTGAGCACATCGCGGAGAAGAACCTTGGCCTTGGGGTCATCCGCCAGCTGAGCAAAAGCGCTCGCCGCCGCAGCTGCAGAAAACGGCACCGCTTGATACAGCGCGACGTATTTGCGTAGCGCTGCCGCAAAGGGGTGGCGATGGCGATCCAAGATCTGAGCCAGCTGCGCCATCTCGGCGATGGGCGCGACAAACATGTCCTCTGGAAATGCCGCTTCACAGGGATCGGAGAACACGTTAGGGATCACGAGCAGGCGCGACGCTTGCAGCTGCAAGATCGGCGCGAGCGGGTCGGCGCTCATATCGAGCAAGTGGATGAACACGCCGCCAGGCTTAAGCACACGCGCGCACTCTCTCGCGACCGCGGCGCCGTCTTTCACGACGTCCAGGACGCACAGCCCAATCACGCAGCCGACCTGCCCGTCGCCAAAAGGCAAAGCTTCCGCCGGAGCGCGCTTGACGACCTCGTCCGGATGTATCTCAAGAAACCGCTTCACCCCCAGGGCCGTCGGTTCGGTGAACACCCGGTCCATCGACGCAGGCTGAGGCAAGAGTGAGCACAGCTGCCCGTCTCCAGCTCCGATCTCGACCAGCGGCTCCGCTGGGGTGTACTCAGTCAGCAGGTCCGCTATCAGCGCCTGGGTCAGGGCCCGGAACGGGCCTCGCTGAGTCCGAACATCTTGAAGCTTGGCGATCACGGCCGTCTCCGTAACGCCAGGGCGCCGCTTCTTCTTGGGGATCTGCCGGGGCGCGTTGCGGGGCTTCATGCGGGCCCGAGCGTGCCTGAGGGGGGTGCGGCTGACAACGGCGCAATCGCCGCGTCTGCGTGGCTTGATCTTTGGCGCCAGACGGGACACAGTGCCGCCGATCTCAAGCTTGAGATCCCTGCCCCCGTAGCTCAGTAGGATAGAGCAGCGCTTTCCTAAAGCGAAGGTCGTACGTTCGAATCGTATCGGGGGCGCGGCTGATTTTGGCTGGATTAGCTCTCTCACTGTCCACTTGTCGCGGCTTCCTTGGCCCACCCTCTGGCCCACCCCCCTGGGCCACAGCTCCGAATTCTGGGATAGCTTGGGCCAATGGCACCAACTCGCCCAAGTCAAGCTCACCGGCGCCGCGTGCCGCCCGTCGATACCGAGCGATCATCTGTGAAGATCGGTGCCCAGTGCGATCGCAGACCCACGTCTCAGTCTTACCGTTCGCCAAGGCCAGCGTGATGAAGGTTGCCCTGAGGTCATGAATCCGAATCGGGCTTCGGGTGGGGCTCCGTTCGAACAGCTCACTTCGTAGCGCGTCGGCTTCTACAAGGGTGTCCTTCAGGTCGGCTCGGAACAGGTCAGCCATGTGATCTGTTTCGGCGGCAAACACCAGTGCCTTGCTTTCGCAGACCTTCCACCAACCCTTAAGCGCCTCTAAAAATCCAGGATCTAGAGCCCAGGCGCGGGGGTCTCCTGTCTTGAGTGCTGATAGTGGGCTATAGCTTTCCCCATACCGACAACCACGCAAAAGAGAAGCTGCTTGAGGCACTAAGCTACAACAGACCGGATGTTCACCTGATCCTTGGCCCGGCCAGCGAGGCACTACCCAGGGTGGAAGCAATGATTCAGTCGACTGGATGCAGAGTGATAGCGCGTCAGCAGTACGCTGAGGACTTCTTGTTTTGCTTTGATCGGAGCCAAGCACAAACCTCGCTGGCGCCGCGCCGGGTCGGCCCGAAGGGCCATTCGTTGGTATGACCAGAGGCTCCGGCCGTAGACCGGACTACCCCATTGAAAACGAAGAAATCCGGTGCGGCTGAAGCAGCCAATCCGCCTAACAGACTATCGCTTCGTGATTTCGACATCGTACGTCGAGCGGCACTCGATCTCGCCTTGTTCGTTCTTGACGGCAATCTGGGTTATGCCCGTCAACTTAGTCCCCGCGACGGGCCAGGTGCCGCTCAGGGTAACTTCACTGGTCCAACCTTCACCTATGCCGGATTCGTCGCAGGTCAACCGGCTAGTGACCTCACAGTTGTCGTCGCCAGTCGTGCTCATGTGTACTGTACAGAGCCCGTCCACTTGCATCTGGGCATCGGCCTGGCTCGCGCGGTTAGCCAACCCTGCGAGTGATGGGCCTGAGAGCTCGCAGATCCACTTCCCGGAGGGCGTGCCAAAGGTCCCAGTCGGTCTGCAACCCGAGCCAGAATTCCGGCGACATACCAAGTACTCGACTCAACCTGATGGCGGTGTCCGCGGTCACGCCGCGCTTCTGCTGCAAGATTTGGTTCACACGTCCAACAGGGACACCCATGCGCTCAGCGAGTTCGCTCTGAGTGATTGCGAGCGGCACAAGAAACTCTTCACGCAGCATTTCTCCGGGTGATGTGGGCGAGCGATGGCTTGGCAGTCCGATCCCGGTTCTCTTTGCGATATTCATGATGTTGCTCGGCAATGGTTAGGTTCAGTGATAGTCCACGACTTCAACGACATCTGGTCCCTCTTGGGTCCAGAGAAAACAAATGCGGTACTGGTTGTTGATTCGAATCGAGTGCTGTCCCTCGCGTTCGCCTTTCAACGCCTCTAGGTTGTTTCCGGGAGGCATGCGAAGCTCCGCCAACTCGAGCACATGATGCAGTTGATCTAGTTTCCGCGTGGCGATCTGCCAAAGGTTTCTCGGAAGCCGGCTTCTTGCGGCCTTCGTGTTCTTGCCGTTGTGAATGTCCTGGGTTGCGGCGTCACGAAATCCCTGAATCACCTTTGCAACGTAGCAAATTATCGTTTTACGTCAAACGATAATTCGGAAAGAGCAATTCAATTCGCGAATGACGACCCGGTCCCCCGGTGCCACTCTCGCTTGATGTGCTGGTCGAGTGCAGCCTGCCCTGTATCGAACGGTCATTTTGGAACCAGGCCGCCCTCCGCGCTGGGGCAAGACTCGAACCGTTTGGGGTACCCCACGTGGAGTGCGATCAGGCACAACCGCCTACGGCCTGACCGGGAGAGCACCACGCGCAGTCGACGTGCATCGCGTTCAGCTGGGAGAAACAGACTCCACGTTGTTGTACATGCGTTTGAAGGACGCCGAAGGCACCTACTGGCTCGATTGGGAGCAGCGGCGCCTGCGCTTACCCAACTGTGACTGACTACACACTCGCACGGTTAGCCAACCTAGCGAGTGATGGGCCTAAGAGCTCGCAGATCCACTTCCCGCAGGGCGTGCCAAAGGTCCCAGTCGGTCTGCAACCCGAGCCAGAATTCCGGCGACATGCCAAGTACTCGACTCAACCTGATGGCGGTGTCCGCAACTCCCCCTGCGCCAGGTGGTCAAAACCGCTGGACGCAGGTTCCGCCATCACTTCGCTCTTGCCCACACCATGCCCCATGCAGCGCCACTTGAGCACACGCACCGCCACAAGTGGTGCGGCGGCCTGGGCGACGCTCGGATTCGTGTTAGGCTCGAAGAAGCCGTTGGTACTAAGGGATCGCATCCGCTCAGCACATGGAAACCGCACAAGTACTGATCATCGACGACAGTGAGCTCGCGTGCGAGCTGATGGTTGGCCTACTGGAAGACGCGGGCATCGCATGCCGATCACTGCCTTCGGCTATCGGCGCGACCCAGCTAATCACCCAAGCGAAGCTGAGTGTTGTTGTCACCGACGTCAACATGCCCAACATGCCGGGCTACAACCTCGTCACGATGCTTCGCTCGAACCCCCGAACCGGGCACGTCAAGGTGGCGCTCATTTCTGAGCTCGACCGCGAAACGCTGCTCGACATCGCACGGCGGGTAGAAGCGGACGGCGTGCTCGAGAAGTCTCGTATGGATCATGATCTGGTGCCACTC
>JBDKJZ010000224.1:0-8446 GCA_039796375.1 Pseudomonadota bacterium | reverse complement strand
GAGGCGCTCGCGAAGTTCATGAAAGACTTCAAGTAAGCGTATCCCGTTCACCCGGTGGGCACGGGGGCGTCGGGTCTGGGTGGACGAACAGTCCGAATCTATCTAGCTGAGTGAGTTGAGGAAGCAGAGTTATGGCCAAGGTTCTAGTCAGTGACAGTTTGAGTAAAGAAGGTCTCGCGATTCTCGAGCAAGCCGAAGGCATCGAGGTGATCTACAAGCCCGGCGTCAGCGAAGACGAGCTTGCCGAAGCGATCAAGGGCATAGATGGATTGGTTATTCGCAGCGGCTCCAAGGTCACGGCGAAGGTCTTGGCCGCTGCCGACAAGCTCAAGGTGGTTGGTCGAGCGGGTATCGGCGTCGACAACGTCGATCTGAAAGAGGCTTCCCGCCGCGGGGTGATCGTGATGAACACCCCCACTGGCAACGCAACGACCACCGCGGAGCACGCTCTGGCGCTGCTCTTCAGCGTAGCTCGCAAGATCCCCTTCGCTTGTTCAGCAATGAAAGAAGGAAAGTGGGAAAAGAAGAACGGAAATGGTCGCGAGCTTTCCGGCAAGACCTTGGGCGTCGTCGGTCTGGGCAATATCGGACGCATCGTCGCCGACCGCGCCCAGGGCCTAAAGATGAAGGTGATCGGCTTTGACCCAGTAATGTCGAAGGAGCGCGGTGCCGAACTCGGGATTGAGCTGGTCTCTGTCGACGAGCTGTTCCGGCGCTCCGACGCCATTACTGTGCACACGCCCCTGACTCCCGAGACCAAGGGGTTGGTGAATGACGCTGCGGTGGAAAAGATGAAGCCTGGGGTCATCTTGATCAATGCGGCGCGCGGTGGAATCTATGACGAAGCCGCCCTGCTGAGGGGGCTGACGAGCGGCAAGATCGGCGGCGTCGGTATCGACGTGTTCGTGGAGGAGCCGCCAGGCCTCACCGACCTGATCAAGCACCCCAACGTGGTAGCGACGCCCCACTTGGGCGCATCGACCTCCGAGGCGCAAGAGCGAGTCGCCCTTGAAATCGTTGAGCAAGTGGTCGCCTACATCAAGACGGGGGAGATCACCAACTCGGTCAACGTGCCCTCGGTTCCGGGCGAGCTCGCCGCGGTGCTCGGTCCGTATGCCAATCTCGCTTCGGCGCTAGGGCAGTTCCTTGGCCAGGTGGAGAGTCTCAGCCCCAGCGCGATCGAAATCGAGTTCAGCGGTGACATTGCGGCACTTCAGACCGCGTCGGTGGTCAACGTCGCGCTAGCCGGCGTTCTGGATAAGTTCCTGGACAACGAGGTGAACCCGGTGAACGCGCCGCTCGTCGCCGCAGACCGGGGCGTTGAAGTCCGGGAAAAGAAGACCAACAAGCACAGTCGCTATGCCACGCTCGTAACCTTGCGAGTGACCGGTAAGAAAGGCGAACAAGTGGTTGTGAGCGGGACGCTGGCCGCTGACGGCAGTCCGCGGCTGGTGGAGTGGAACAGCTATCGAATGGACGCCCATCTAAAAGGTAACGTCTTGGTGATTCGCAACGACGACAGACCGGGTGTTATCGGATCGATTGGCACCATTCTCGGTAACGCTGGCGTCAACGTGGCCCGCATGCAGGTGGGCCTAAGCGAGGATGGTAAGGACGCGGCGTCCTTGTGGGCGCTTGATGGCAGCATTGACGCGGCCTCCCTCGAGAAGATCGCCCAGACGAAGGACATCAAGCAGGTCTTCAGCGTTACCCTTAGCTGAGCGCGCCGATCTGGGTCAGTGGTGAGCGGCGGCAGGCCAGACCGAAGTTGGAGGTCGCTGATTTCCTTTACAACGGGAGCAGACCAGCGTGCCCGAGGGGGTGCCGCTTTTGACCGGTCCGCCCCGGGGACGTAGAGTTCGAGATTCCACTCACTCACGACCTCCGGGCGGTGACGACCGTGCCTTCCAGCGAAGCCCCCAGCGATTCCGCCGTTACCCCGAGCCCGGTGATCGAGCTCGGCGCGGTGAAGTTTCGCTTGGAGCATCGGGGCCGAGCGCGTCGCTTGAGCCAGGGGCAGCACCTGATCGGACGCAGTCCGGATTGTTCGATTGTACTCGAGGATCCACTCGTATCACGACACCACGCGGTGCTCCGCGTCGGCGCGACTGGGGTCCTGGTCGAAGACTTGGGCAGCCGCAACGGCGTGAGGCTCAACGGAGAGTTGCTCTCCCAGCCGACGGCGCTCAAGCACGGGGACGAGTTGATGGTGGTTGGCCACCAGCTCAGGCTCTTGGTCGGAAAAGGGAAGTCGGGGTTTACGACGACGGCCCCGATGCAGGCGGCGACCAGGCCCGCCGAAGTGTTCGGCGTGCTTGGGGCGCTAGCGGACAAGGCGCTCGCGATGGGGCACGCACAGGAAGCGCAACGCCTGCTCGGGGGCCACCTCGACAATTTGCTCAAGCAGTTGGCCCAGGGCCAGCGGCCGAATGAGGCTACCTTGGAGCAGGCGCTCATCTACGGTGCGCGCCTGGCGAGTGCGACGCGCCGCGGATACTGGTACGGGTACGTGTTTCGGGTGCTGTCGCTGCTTAGCCAAGTTTGTCCGGCGCGCGTACTTGACGAGCTGTACTCAGGCGCTGGTCGCTCTGATGGCAAAGACCTACAGGCGATACGGGACTACATCCACTCGCAAAGGCTTGCACAGGGGGCTATGACGCCTAGGGAGCGCTTTCTGTTGAATCGGGTGGAAGGCTTGGAGCGACTCTTGTCAGCGTAAGGCGGGGCGGCGCTCCGATGTCGCGAACGGACGCCACCAACAGCACACCGGACGCACTGCTTTTCCTGACGAAAACCGGACCTCGACTCGACGCGGGGCGTATCAGCGAGTATCTTTAGCGCTATGCCGTTCGGCCCCGCTGGAGTGAAGATTGCCGGGTAGTTCTGAAGAGAGCCCGGTCCGGTGTTGGATACGTCTTGGGGGTCACGACGTGGAAATCCAACCTGGCGAGACGGTCGTGGGGCGCCATGATAGCTGCCATGTCGTGCTCGACGATCCGTTGGCGTCGCGTCGGCACGCAGCGCTGAATTTCCGCGATGGTCGCCTTTGGGTGAAAGACCTGGGCAGCGTCAACGGCCTCTCCGTCAACGATCAACGTGTCACCGGCGAGCGCGAGCTTCGTAGCTCCGATCAGATTCGGTTGGGCAATCAATGTATTGTCGTGCACCTGGGTTCAGGTACGCAACAGTTGCCCGGGCGACATCGCGTCGGCGCCCAGACGTTGGCGAACTTGTCCTTGCTGGAGGCGGAGCTGCCGAACGGTGACGATGAGTCGACCGTCGTTCGCGAAGGCGAGGCGCTGGAAACACTGGCGCTAGTGGCGGAGAAGATCCTGTCGATGGGTCGCGGTATCGAAGCCGAGCGCATACTGAGAAAAGCACTGCTCTCTCTCAAGAACCACGCAGAGGCCGGCGAGAGCGTCGAGCCTGAGACGCTCAAGCTTGCGGCAGACTATGCAGTTCGGATCGCCGAGGCGACTGGCAAGGCGGAGTGGATCGACTACGTGTTCACAGTCTACGCAAGTGCAGGGCGCGTCTTGCCAGCGAGCGTAGTGGATCGCTTGTACTCTGCAGTTAGGATCGTCGAGGACGTGAAGCTCGACCTTGTTCGCGGTTATCTGGCTCAAATGCAGGCCACGGCGGCTGGGTTGGGCCCCGCCGAGCGCTTCCTGCTCCGCCGCATCGAAGGCATCGAGCGGCTCGTCGGCCTCTAACGAATTGAGTCTTCCTGACTTGGCCTAAGCGAACTCCGCTGGGCATCATCTTGAAACGCCGTGTCTGCGTGTCGCCTGAGCCGCCGCTGTGCCCGCGCTTTAGGCAGCAGCGGTGGCGGAGCGCTAGCGCCGCTGAAGAGCCAGGCTATATGCAGCGGCTTCAGAAATGACCTCACGCAGCCGAGGGTCGTCGAGCCGATTCAGACGGTCTTGAAACTGGGAAGGCAGCCGAGCTGGCTGAATGGTCTCTCGCGCAGGTGGTGCCCTTAGGGGTTCGACCTTGCCGACCCGGAAGCGGAGGCCGCTCACCGCGATCCCGTGCGTCCCCAAGCGACTGACGATGGTCCGACGGAGCAGGCTTAGCTCCTGAGCCCAGGTGTTAGAGGTCACGACCACCCAAAGCAACCCCTGATCAATATTCTCGGGCCTAGATCGGGTCGCGACTTTTGTGCCGACGACCTGGCGCCAGATCTGCCAGTTGACGTGGCCGTTCCCGTTTAGGGCTCGGCTGCGGGCGAGCACTTCGCCGAGGCTGGGGATCGGGGTCCTACTGGGCATCAAGCAAACGCCGGGTGTTGCCACCCCGTGCTCGGTACAGGGCCGGACCCGCGATAGCCCCGCGTTCAGCGCTTTGGTGAATGTTCATCAGCTTTGCAGTTGGAGGATACATCCAGCAGCTCTGCGGTGGAAGGGGCTCAAACGGGGCGGGTTGCCTCTCAACCGCTCCTCGAAGCGGTTCCCAGGAAAAACGAGGCTATGGCGGGTAGAGCACCAACCACGCACTCGCCGGTCAGCAACAGCCTTAGTGATGCACAAAGCCGATACTACTCGATATTTAGCAGCTCACGAACGGTTTGAATGACCTGCGGGGCTTGAATCGGCTTCGTGATGTAGGCGTTGGCGCCAAGACGAAGTGCCCGCTCGCGGTCTTGTTTTCCGCCCTCGGTGGTGATCACGATTATTGGCGTGTCCTTGTGCCTGGGGTCGGTCCGGACGCGCTGGATGAGCTTCAGGCCATCCATGATCGGCATGTTGATATCGGTGAGGATGATATCAAAGGTTGCCGAAGCCAACTTGCGTAGGCCGTCGACGCCGTCGTCGGCTTCGGTGACATGCAGGTTCTTTTGTCTTCCAAGGGCGAAGACGACTAGCTGCCGCATCATGGGCGAGTCTTCGACAACCAAGCAGGAGAATTGGGCCATCAAGTGTTCCTATGACGGTTCAGTGCTGCAGCGTGATGAAGGCATCTGCTGACGGAAGTTGACGTTTCGCCTCGGCGTACAGGCCGGAGGCCATTAACGCGGCGGCGGCGTGTTGCCCAAGAAGTTTGAACAGCTCGAAGTCGACCATGCTGAGTTGCTTCTTGTGCGCGAGTGCCCGGACCACAGACAGGATGCCTACCACGTTGTCGTCGATGGTGAGAGGGATCAATGCAGGTGGGTTGTCGACGGTCCCTTGGCTTGGGTCGTCGTCGTCGAGGATGCTTGAGACGCCCGAGGCGACTACATCATTCAGACGCGCAGTGGGCCCTTGATCGGGCGTTTCGTTGGCCCCAAGTCCTTCGACTGCAATGGGGGTCAAGCCTCCCGGCCCCGTGCAAAGATAGACGACGTACGCTTCCACGCCGACCAGCTGCTCCAGAATTTCCTTGATACGTCGACCTACGCCCCGTGGCGAGAGCGTGGAGTGCAGGCAGTTGCTGGCGACGTGCAGGTTGGCGAAATTCGCGAGCTCCACCTCAAGCTCAGCGACGTGAGGGAAGGTATTGGCGACGGCTTCCACCCGATGGACCTTGCTTAGAAGTTCCATCTTGTCGCGTTCAAGCGTCTCGATCTTGCCTACTAAGTCGCGAATTGCGTCGTCTGCTTCAATGGCCCCACGCAAGCGCGCATTCTCGTCTTGAAGGTCCAACACCTGCTTCTTTAGTGAGTCGTAGGCCTGAAGAAAGTCCTGTGTGAGCTGCGACCCTTTGGAGAAGCTTCGGAGTAGTTCGTCACGTTCTCGACTGAGATCTGGTGGGGGCGCATCGCTCGCGCGCCTGGGCTTAATTGCTTCCGACATAACCCGAACTACGGCCGCCTCTCCTGGCAAGTGAAGGGAAAACTATAACAGCGCGGGAAGCCGGCGCACGATATTGCCCCGACACTGGAGAGAAGATTGTGGCCGTCGGGGCACCCACGTGCTGCGGTGTGTTCACGCCACTCACTCCCAGCTGCTACAGGCCGCCCAAGCGGCGCTCACAACACTTCGTGAGTCACTTCAGTATTCGGATTGGCGCACAAAGAAACTCAGCAACGCGAGAGTTCGGGTTGCTGAGTGCCGAAGCCCGGGGTCGAACCGGGACGCCCGTAAAGGCGGCGGATTTTGAATCCGCTGCGTCTGCCAATTCCGCCACTTCGGCCGGCGGCGCATACCCTAGTCGGTTCTCGCCACTTGTCACATACAGATATGGCGCGTCGTCGTTTTCGTTCGATGAGCGGGCTGGCCGATCCGCCAGTAGTCCCAAACTCAGCCCGCGCGACCCCTCGCCGTTTGAGTGCCCCGCCCCCTATACTGCCGCCAAGTTCGAATTTAACACCATTCGCCGCGCGGCGAATGTGTCCCAATAGGAGTTCCCCATGATTTTTGAAGTCGCCCCGCTGCCTTACCCCAAGGACGCTTTGGCTCCGGTGATCAACACTCAAACAGTCGAGTTTCATTACGAAAAGCATCACAAGGGCTACATGACCAAGCTGAAGGCTGCGCTTGAGGGAAAGCCGGAGGCCAGCCAGACCCTGGAGGAGGTCGTGAAGTCCTCTCAAGGCGGCGTGTTCAACAACGCGGCCCAGGTCTACAACCACACCTTCTTCTGGGACGGCATGAAGCCAGGCGGAGGCGGCGCTCCACCTGCTGGTGACTTGGCCGATCTGATCCAGCGCGACCTTGGAGGCTGGGATAAGTTCCGCGCAGACTTCATCGAATGCGGCATGACTCGATTCGGTGCCGGATGGGCCTGGTTGGTGCTTGAGGGGGGCAAGGGCAAGCTCGTCAGCTCGCCCAACGCTGAGACGCCGCTCACGACCGCAGCCAAGCCGCTGCTGACCTGCGACGTCTGGGAGCACGCGTATTACCTGGACTACCAGAATCGGCGGAATGAGTTCCTAGAGGCCTTCTGCGACAAGCTGATCAACTGGGAGTTTGTTGCGAAGAACCTCAGGGGCTAATTAGACGACTTACAAACGCGAAGAAGCCGCCCCCCTTGTCTCGGGGTGCGGCTTCTTTCGTCGGCAATCGGACTTCGGGTCAGGCTCGGCTGTGCCGGGTGCAGACGCGGTGGATCACCTGTTTCGACTCAGCTCTGGCTATCTTTAACTGGGAGGATTGGGGCCCAAGTTAGGTTATCCAGGATGCTGTCCTTGACGACCATGCCGCGGTCGCTGAACTTTAGAACATTCTTTTCTTCGTTCTCGTGACGTTCGCCGACGAAGAGGATGCCCTGGCCCTGCTCGTTATAGCCGAGCTGAACGATCGCGTTCTTCAACCAGCGACCGCCGCTTTCGAACTCCAGCGTCTCGGGCAGGGTATAGAACCCCTCGGACGGCAAGCGCTTGAGCGTTCGACTCCAAGTGGGTGAGCGCAGTGGCGTCGTTGGATCCCCCCAGTACCAGCGGTTATTCCGATTCTGGCCGGGGCGAACGACGAAGCTGCCACCACCGTTGTCTCGCTTGCCCACATACACAAGCGCCCCAGCAGGGAAGTCCGCCTCATGTCCGGGCAATGGTTCGGTGGTGCGAAAGAGTCCTGGTTCAGGTAGATCGAGCATCGCGGCCGGATTGTGGTCACTGCGCAATAACATGGCAATGGCGTATCGCAGGCGCTGGGCGGTTTTTCGACGATGGTTCGAGGTCCTTGCCCCTCGCTGCGGCGTGCGGGCCGAAATCCGGGACGACGCACCAACCGCCCCCTCGGACGTGCGCCTGCTTGACCAATGAGCGGAGCGAGAATGTCATCTGCTAGCGGTATCGATCCGCGTCGGGCAAGGGACGCCTACCAAGTCCGTTTGAAAACGACGAGAGCGATGCCGGAGGAGTCAACGCCACACCGCCGCGGAACGCATTCGACGCGGGAGCGCACAGAGTGGCGCTGCGATGGGGTTGAGCGCCTGATGGCCCGCAAGCAGTCCACGACGCCGCTGATAGTATGAAGCGCCAGAACGCTTTCATCTCTTGCATGTAGACGCATGCGGAAGATTGGCGAATGACCCTGAAGTCTTGGCGCACGACGGTGGAGGTTTTTGCCGGTGAAAGCCGCAGAGCTGCGTAGTCGAGCTTGGTGCAGGAGTTTACGCACGCTTGCGGCGACCGGGATGCGCGCACAGTTGGGACGCAGGTGTCGTTCGATGCGGAGGAGGGGTGTCCAGTTTGTGTGCGGTGAACGATCGGTTGTGGTTTCGTTTGACGGTCCCAACGGGGTATGGGATGCGTCGGTTCCCCTTTGTCGGAGGCAAGCATGGCGGCAACGAAGCACGGTTCAGGAAAGCCCAAGAAGCAAGCGACGGCAGCAAAGAAGACGGCTGCAAAGAAGACGGCTGCAAAGAAGACGGCTGCAAAGAAGACGGCAGCAAAGAAGCCGGCAGCAAAGAAGACGGCTGCAAAGAAGACGGCTGCAAAGAAGACGGCTGCAAAGAAGACGGCTGCAAAGAAGACGGCTGCAAAGAAGACGGCTGCAAAGAAGACGGCTGCAAAGAAGACGGT
>JBDKJZ010000223.1:0-8446 GCA_039796375.1 Pseudomonadota bacterium | reverse complement strand
GAACCCGCCATCAGGAATGAGTGCGCGCAGGAGTTCATCGATTTGCACTACCGGGTCAGCAACCCGCACAGCGAAGACGATGCTGTCGGGCGCTAGCTGCTCTTGCTGCCGCCACTCAGCCAGCTGGACAAGCAGCGCGGTCGTTTCAGACGGTCCTGACGTGACTTTTGTGGGGCCGTAGCGTTGCAGCTCAGGTTGGCAGAGCGACGCGTCCAGCTCTGTCAGCTGCAGAGCGTCGCGGCCGAGTAAGAACACTCGGTCCCCCTGACGAGCGAGCGTGGTGGCAATACTGCTCCCAAGAGCAGTAGTGGCGTCAAAAACTAGGTGGGTCCGCATCGCTCTCGCAGAAGATTTCGTCAACTCAGGGCACCTCAGGTAGCATCTTGCCCATGGCGGCACGCGCGATTTCATCCGGGACGATTTCCTTTGGTTTGGTTTCCATCCCAGTCAAGCTCTACACGGCCACTTCTGCGCAGCAAGCCCGATTCAACATGCTTCACAAGGAAACCTCCAGCCGGGTGAAGCAGCAGTACATCGTCCCGAGCACTGGGGCCGTCGTGGGGCGGAACGAGATGGCGAAGGGCTACGAATACAGCAAGGGTCAGTTTGTAGTGTTCACCGACGAAGAGCTGAAGAAGCTGGAGGCGGATCGTTCCGGAGCGTTTGATATCGTCGAGTTTGTCCCGCTCGCCTCCGTGGACATGATCCACGTCGAGAAGACCTACTACTTGGGCCCGGACAGGGGCGGCGACAAGGCGTATCAGTTGCTGAAGGAAGCCATGCATGAAAGCGGCAAGGTCGCAGTGGGGCGTTGGGCGGCCAAGGGCAAAGAGCAGCTGGTGCTTATTCGACCGTACAAGGACGGGCTGATGCTGCACCAAATGTACTACGAGAACGAGGTGCGCTCTTTCGACGATATCGATCGAGGTGCGCGCTTCGAATTCAAAGAGATCGAACGTGAGCTAGCTAAGAAGCTGATCGCCGAGCTCAGCGTCGACAGCTTCGATGCAGGTAAGTACAGCGACCACTATGCTGATCGGGTGACCGCGGCGATTGAACAAAAAGTCGCCGGCCAAGAAATTCAAGTCGCTCACGAAGTGCCGAAGGCTCAAATCATCGACCTGTTTGAGGCGCTCAAACAAAGCCTTAGCGCAGCGCAGAATGGCGGCGCAGAGCTAGCCAAGGGGCCCGCAGTTGAAAAAGCAAAACCGCGGACCAAGAGCAAGAAGACAGGGTCGTAGGCGCGGCCGCTGGTATCATGGCGCGGGCTTCGCGGCCGCCGGCTTGGAACCTTGGGGTTTCTCCAGAATGATCGAGGCCAACACGACGTTGCCATTCTTCAACCGGTCGTACTCAAGCACGAAGTTTGAGTAGAAGTGTCGTTCGACAGTCGCGCCCTCAGTGACTTTTTCTAGTCGCGTGGGTTCGCCGAGCATGCCAATCACGATGTGCGCGTACATGCCCAACGCCGCGCCCTGGGGAAACAAGCCGTTGAAGATGCCGTAGCTGTGTCCGTCGGCGGGTCCGAATGGGCGTTCCTCTCCGTGAATTTGGATCTTCGCGACCACGCCGTCTTTGAAGTGAAAGTCGACCGCGTGAGCCGCATAGCGACACACCGCCTCAGTCTTCTCACTGCAGGGTGCTTCCATCAGGCGCTCGACCGTCTGGAGCGTCGCGCCAAAACGAACCGCGCCGAGGCCTTGTCCCGGTAAGACCGCGAGCCTCGGGCCCACGGGGATCTGAAACACAGGCACCCGGCCCGGAGCGGGGCGGGAAGCTCCACCGCTCGCGGCGGTGCTGAGCGCGGCGGCGCTCGCCTTGACGCCGGTGTTGGTCGTCGTCGTGCTCGAATCCTTCGCCTGGCAACTGACGGTGACGAGGAAGCCGGCACCTATCCAGACTGCTGGAATATTTCGGAAAACGCGGGTCACAAGGGGAGTCATTCGCACGGTCCGCAGCCTAGCGTGCTTTTCAGACCCTAGCCATTCCCTGGGAAGGGTTGGGGCTAGCTCCGCGGCTAGCGGCGCCGGCTAGGTGCGCTCGTGGTAGCGCTGCGCAATCGGCATGCGCCGCCCCGATCCGAAAGCTTTGTGCGTGATGATCAACCCGGGTGCGGCTTGGCGCCGCTTGTATTCGGCTCGGTTCACCAGGGTGACCACGCGCTCCACCAGCTGTGCCTCGAACCCCTCTTTCACCAGCTGAGCGGGGCTTCGGTGGTCTTCGACGTAACGCTGTAGCAGCGGATCGAGGACGTCATAGGGTGGCAGCGAATCACTGTCTAGCTGATCGGGTCGCAGCTCCGCAGACGGAGGCTTATCGATGCTCGCACTCGGGATACGCTCGCCGGCGTGATTGATGAAGCGCGAGATCTCGTAAACCAGGGTCTTCGGAACATCGCTGATCACCGCGAGTCCACCCACCATGTCGCCGTAAAGGGTGCAGTAACCCACGGCGATCTCGCTCTTGTTGCCGGTCGTTAAGGGCAGCGCCCCCGTACGGTTGGAGTACGCCATCACGGTCGCACCGCGGATGCGTGCCTGTACGTTCTCCCAAGTGACGTCGCCCGGGATGGGTGCGTGCGCGTCGTCCAGCGCGGGCCGCAGGTTGTCCAGGTAGGCCTGAAAGATTGGGTCGATATCCGTCACCTGAAAAGAGAGACCCAGGTTGAAGGCGAGCTTCGCGGCGTCGTCGAGCGATCCTTGTGACGAGTAGCGAGTGGGCATCGCGATACCTGTTACGTTCTTGGCCCCGAGCGCATCCGCGGCGAGGGTTGCGACGAGCGCCGAGTCGATGCCGCCGCTTAGCCCGAGCACCGCGCGCGAAAAACCGCATTTTCGCGCGTAGTCGCGGAGGCCGCAGACCAAGGCGTGGTAGGCCGCTTCAGCCTGGGTCGTTGGCGTCGTTACGATGGGACCCGGGTGGTGTAAGGAACACAAAACCAAATCTTCCTCGAACAGCTTGCCCTGCGCGAGCAGCTCACCGTGGGCGTTGAAGACGCTGCTGCGGCCGTCAAAGACCAGCTCATCATTTCCGCCCACCTGGTTTGCCATCGCGAGCGGCACCCCCCGGCTTTTGGCTAAGTCGGAGAACAGCGTTCCGCGGCCGCGCAATTTGGCTAGGGTGAACGGGCTCGCCGAGAGGTTTAACAGCAGATCGACTGAACTGGGGCTGACATCTCGCAAGGGATCGCGCGAGTAGCGGCCAGGGCCGGAACCTGCCCACGCGTCTTCGCAAATGCTCAGCGCGCAGCGCTTGCCACCGAGGTCCACCACCGTGAGCGCGTCGCCCGGTGCGAAATAGCGCGCCTCGTCGAAGACATCGTAGCTTGGGAGCAGCTGCTTACGAGCCTGGGCGATCAGGCGACCGTTCTGGGCGACGTAGGCGTCGTTGCTCAAGCGGCCGCCGTGTGTGCCGAGAGAGCCAAAAATCAGCGGGATGGGTCCGCTGCGAGCGATCACCTTTGCGTTGGTGTGCAGTACGGCGTCGACGAAGCTTGGACGGTCGAGCAAGTCGCGGGGTGGGTAGCCAGGGATCACGAGCTCAGAGGCGAGAGCGAGCTCCGCACCGGCTGCAGCGGCGCGCTCGGCGGCTTGGATCAACCGATCGGCGTTGCCGTTCAAGTCGCCCACGGTCGGGTTGAGTTGGAGGAGTGCGATGAGGTCAGGCAAGCGATGATTCCTGGCGGGGCGGAGACATACAGTGGCGTTGCTGGGCTAGGCAGGCTAAGAGGTGCCTTCCCGATGAGCAAGTTCGATCAGCGCTTCCTGTTCGTCACCGGCAAAGGCGGCGTCGGAAAGACGGCAGTTTCCGTCGCCCTCGCCCGGCAGCTTGCCGCGAACGGCCGGCGGGTACTGCTGGCGTTGAGCGAAGACGCTCCGGCGCGACGCCTCTTGGGCGTTCCGGCCACGACGGATCAGGTCTCTGTCCATTCTGACCATCTGTGGACTGTACTGATCGAGCCCGAAGCGGCGCTCCGGGAATATGGCGAGTTGGTGCTGGGAAGCGCGACCGCCTCGTCGCTCGTCTTCGACAATCGTTACAGCCGGAGCTTCTTCAAAGCCGTTCCTGGACTTCACCAGTGGGCGTGCCTCGGCAAAGTGTGGTTTCACGCCACGGAGCAGCAGGGAGCGGGAGGCCGCTTCGACACGGTGATTTTTGATGCGCCGGCCACGGGACATGGCCTTGAGATGCTCCGCGTCCCGAAGGTGATCCAGGACGCCGCAGCACCGGGCATTCTACGGCGCGACGCGGAGCGCGCCTGGGCAATGCTGCAGGACCCGAAACAAAGCGGCGTCGTGGTCGTGACCCTCCCAGAGGAGCTGCCCGTGACTGAGTGTTTCGAGCTGGTGGAGGCGATTGGCGCGCTAGGTCTTCCGATCGCAGCGGTCGCGATCAACGCTCGCTTGCCCGCGCTGTTTGCCGAGCGGCCGCACGGGCCCGCAGGTGTCTCCTTGCCCAATGAAGCGCAAGCGGTGCTCGGTCTCGCCCAGCGTCGCTTCAGCCAGGAGCAGGAGCAGAGCGCCCAAGTGGCCCGCCTGCGCTCCGCGATGACTCACCCGGTCTACATCTTGCCGTGGCTGCCTAACGCCGACACCCCCGAGGGGACTCGTGAGCTGGCGCGGTGTTTTGACTGAAGCACGCGGGGGGCCATTGAGGGGCGCGACCCCACTAGAACAGCGGCGCGCAAGCTGGCGCTCGTATACCCCGCTTGCGGTGATGCTCCCTCTATTGGGGTGGGTGATTTGGAGCGTCGGCCCTGCACGACTACTCGCGGCGTTCTCAGCGGGGCCGTTCATCGGGCTGCTGTTGTTCGCCGCTGTGTGGAACCTGTTCTTGCTGACCGCCGATGCTTGGGCGACTGCGTTTGTTTACCATAAGACGATTTGTCCCGTGAGTTTCCGTGAGCTGTTTGTGCTGCGCGGCGCGAGCTACCTGCCCAGCCTGCTCAATCACCACGTGGGTCAAGCTTGGCTGACGTACTTCCTGTCTAGGGTTTACAGCGCGCAGCTCTGGCGCGTCGCGGGCGCGACGCTCGTCGTTTACACCACGACCTTCGGGTGTCTCGTCGCATTCGGTCTCGTTGCGTTGCCTTTGAACCCCGAGCGCGTCGCGTTCATGGCTCCGCTCGTCTTGGGGTTTGTGGGTCTGGGGCTATTTTTCCTGCTAGTGCTCCGCGTTCGTCCTCGATTCCTCGCTCAGCGCCCGTTGCTCAGGCCTGTGTTCGAGCTGGGTGTCGCGGGTCACTTGCTCGCGCTGCTGCATCGAGTGCCCCATGTGCTGGTGCTGTTTGTGGGTACATGGGTGCCGCTCTACGCCTTTGGCGTCGCGCTTCCACCCGCAGCGGCGGTCGCGCTCATTCCACCGGTGATGTTCGTCGCGGCGCTGCCCATCACCCCGCAGGGTATAGGCACACGCGATGCGCTCTCAGTCTATTTGTTCGCAGAGTTCGTACCTCGCGAAGCCGGCACAGACGCGGCCGCGATTGTGGCTGCGTCGACCTTGACGTGGGCCGTGGCATTGACGCTCGTCCAGCTAGTCGGTTCCCCGCTGCTCATGCAGAGGGCGTATCGCCTCTTGGGCCCGCTGGGTTCCCGCCCGCGCTAGCCACTGAACGCCCAAACAGCCACCAACCCCGGCTCCGCTAAGCGGCGAAGCTGCAACCGAAGCTGACCCCCGCTTCAGCTTCGCCAGGTGCGTTCTCTTGCAGCGCAGCGCCCCGAAGCAGCGAAGAAAGTTCCTCCCCTCCGAAATCAGCCTTGATCCCCGAGCCGCATTCCACTTTTGAGCATATGGTTAGTTCCATGAGCAAGGTTCCTGGCAGACTGCGCACCTACAGTCCCCTCACCGGTATCACGCTGTTGTGCCTCTTGGTCGGCGTTGGATGTTCCGGGGAGATCAACTCAGGCGACGGCGGCTTGATGCCTAATGGGACGACGGGCCCGAACGTCACCGGGCCAAACCCAACCGTGGGAGATCTGCCCCCGCCCCCGCCCAAACTGCCGCCCATACTACCGCCCGCAGATTGCAGCCCGGCCGCTGGAGCGTTTGTCGCACCCAGCCTGATGCGTCGCTTGACGAACGCGCAGTACAACAGCGCCGCAAAAGCCGTGTTTGCCGACGACTCACAGCCGGCGAACAACTTCCCCGCTGCCGCTCGACTCCGCAGCTACGACAACCAAGCCGAAGCCCAGCTCGTTCAGCGGCCGCATGTGGATCGCTGGGAGAAGGCCGCTCAGGCGCTGGCGGCAAAGGCAGTCGCGAACGCCGACTCGGTCCTGGGCTGCGCGGGAGCGGCGCTGGACGGCTGCGCACAGGCTCAACTGCCGAGCTTGGCGGCTAAGCTTTTCCGGCGGCCTCTCACGGCCGAAGAGGGCCAGGAGTACATCGGGCTATATAAGCAACTGAGTTCGACCAGCGCGCCTGAGCGGGCACTTGAGCTCACGGTGACGGCGATGCTGATGTCCCCGAACTACCTGTTCGTGATCGAGCACGGAAAGCCGCTTGGCAACGGCCTCTTCGCCCTAACCGGGCATGAGATCGCGACGCGCCTGTCGCTCATGCTCTGGAACGAGACGCCTGGGGCAGAGATGATGGCGGCAGCCGCTGCCGGCGAGCTCGACACCCCCGAGAAGATCGCGACGCGGGCTAGGGCGATGTTGAGCGACCCACGCGCTGCGAGCGTCGTTCAAGACTTCTATAGCCAGTGGATAGGCCTGCAAGAAGCCGACAAGCTAGAGCTACCCGACGGAGTGCCGGGGACCACCAAGGTGGCGGCCAAGGAGGAAATCCAGTGGTTCGTCAAGGACTGGTTCGAAGCTGGCACAGGTAAGCTCTCTGACCTCTTTCTATCACCCAAGTCCTTCGTGAACGCGGATCTAGCCGCCATGTACGGCGTGCCGGCTCCGGCGGTACCCGGACCGGTAGAGTTGCCCGCCGCGGAGCGTGGTGGGCTGCTGACTCGGTTGATGTTCGTTGGTCTACACGCGAACCCCCCCGCGCGTGGGGCCTTCTTGCTCGACAAGATCTTGTGCTCGCCGCTGCCGGCGCTCGCGATCATGCCTCCCGAGGCAATGGTTGCGGAAGGGTCGACGACCCGCGAATTCTTCGAGAAGAACGCCCAGAACCCGTGTGCAATGGGTTGCCACTCGGTCGCGGACCCGCTCGGCTTCGCGTTTGAGAACTACGACCACTTTGGTGTCTGGCGAACGGCCGAGAACGGGATCACGGTCAACGTGGCGACCGAAATCAAGATCGGAAAACCAGACGTGGATGGTCTAGTCAATGGCCCCAAGGAGCTCTCTGAGAAGATAGCCAATAGCAGGACGGCCGGGGACTGCATGGCAACCCACCTGTTCCAGTACGGCAACGCACGTGAGGCTGAGCCGGAAGACCAGTGCTCGGTTCGCCTGATGGGCGATAAGCTCGCTGCAAGCGGTGGGGATGTTCGTGAGCTCTTAGTCGCGCTCACTCAGACTGACGCATTCAGATTTGTACGTAAGGAGGGTCTGTGAACCGAATCATGAGCAGCCAACACCGTAACCTGCACCGTCGTTCCCTCCTGCAGGGTGCCTTCGGGATCTCGCTCGCTCTACCGTGGTTGGAAGTGTTTCAGCGCACCGCGGCAGCGCAGCAAGCCGACCCGCTTCGGCTGGTTATCTTCCTTCACGCGAACGGTGTTTTGCCGGAGGAGTGGTTTCCTGACACGGTTGGCCCGGACTACGAACTCAAGTTCAGCTTGGAGCCGCTCGCTCCTTTCAAGAGTCGAATGCTCATGATCGGCGGCGTCGACGCCCAGAGCGCGATGGGCCACAGGGGCAGCGGGCATACGCTCGCAGGGGCTCATCTCCTCACTGGCAAGGGCCACCAAGGGATGGGCGGGAAGAATGTCGGCTATGCGGATAGCATCAGCTTCGATCAGGAGGTCGCGAACCACATCGGCAAAGACTCCGCTATCAAGTCGTTGCACACGGGCGTGATGTGCTCTGAGGCCGCTGGTGGAGATATGCCTCGAGTGCGCTACTCCTACTCGGCGCCCTTCACGCCGGTGACCCCTGAGCACCGTCCGAAGCTCGTTTTCGACCAGCTGGCTGGGTTTACGCAGCCAGCGGCCAATACGGGTGACCCCGCCGCCGCGGATAAGCTGCGGGCCGAGCGGGTGAGCGTGCTCGACTTTGTTGAGAGCGATCTCATCAAGACCCAGGCGGCTGTAGGTATCGAAGACAAAGCTCGCCTCGAAGAGTACATCACGAACCTGCGAGATCTTGAGAAGTCGGTCGCGAACCACGTGGGGGTGATGTGTGCTGCGCAGGATGCACCCGCGGAGGTCGATACCGGCGCGGATGCGAACATCCCGATGCTGACTTCGCAGCTGCTGAAGCTGACTCATCACGCGATGCAGTGCGACATGACCCGCGTGAGCACCTTCCAGATCAGCGGTGAGCAGTCT
>JBDKJZ010000222.1:0-8543 GCA_039796375.1 Pseudomonadota bacterium | reverse complement strand
GCGACTCAAAACCGACCTGAGCGGGGTACCTCGCTCGGGTCAACCGCTCGCCCAATCCGCTCGCTTACAGCCAGCCGATTGGGCGAGTCTGCATTTGGGGGGCAGCACGCATCGCAACGGGCACAACGAGAAAGAGCGACGATGCCCATCTTCGGCAACGTCCTCTTAGAGGTTCGACCGCCTCTGCTCTCTGCCTGGCACGCTACCTTTCCCAGCACGCGCATGGCGCAGCGGGCGTCGGGCGCTCAAGTTCGCAGGCTTGCATCCTTATCCGCTAGCGCCAAGCCGCGCGGCTCAGGCGCGGTGAGCTTTTATGGTGTCTAGTCCTCGTCCGCCTAGGGCGGTCACCACTCGCCCATCATTATCGAGCACCAGCCTGATCTGGAACGGAGTTGCTATTGGGGTGCCCGGCGGCACACGTGACACTCCGCGCATGACCGGTGCTGCGACTAGCGGCGCGACGACTTCCCAGGCAGCGATCTCGAGGCCACTGGCGGCGTTTTGATAAGCGACGCAAACAGCAGAGCCCCGAGCGTCGACTACGCACAGAGTGTCCTGGTTGCCTTCCGCGGCGGTGTCGTGACTAGCCCAAGGTAACGACAGGTTGACCACCCCTGCACCGTTGCCATCTGTAGCGGAGGCCTCGGCGCACTTCTTGTCGACCTCCGGAGTCGCGGCGAAGTCCGCCTCCGTGACTACCCCCTGCTCAGTCAGCCCCGCCTCTAGGACGATCGGTCTGTGGACGTGCGACGCCGTGAAGGCACCCGCGCCAAGCCGACCAACGTGCTGCAGCAGCTCCAATCGTTTTTCCGCCCCGGCCTTCTTGGCTCTGACTGCGCCATAGCCGGTCAATTGCCCGATGGGGTTACTAGTGTCGTAGGCAAGCGCTACACAAGCCGCGACGACACTGCACGGGATGCCAACGCGCGCCGCTGGCGGGATGACTTGCCCTGGGGTGAACCCACGAGGTCGCTTCACCCCCTGCCCCGGCTGACGCAATCGACCGTCAAACGCACGGCGTGCCCCAAACCCATGCAACAAGATCGCCATAGGGCTCAGGAGCACACCGGAGTGCTCACCCGCAGCAGCAAAATAGCCCGCCAGCGCGGCATGCAGTGCCGAACCACCCGACATGAGAGAGGCTTCCATCGCCTCTGCGGCTACTGGATCGCTCGCGGCGAAGGAGTACGTCTTAGCCACGGGACTCAGGCTCGGTTTCTTGATCGGCGTCGTCGTCGTCCTCTAGGTCAGCGTCGTCGTCGTCGTCCTCAGCGTCGTCGTCGTCCTCAACGTCGTCCTCAACGTCCTCAGCGTCGTGGTCCGCATCAAGCGCTGCTAGCTCGTCGTCTAACTCATCGTCTTCACCGTCGTACTCGAAGAGCTCCTGAAGCTGACGACGAATCGAGACCGCGCCGGGTACCGCCAACGCGAGATACAGCTCCGTAGCCGTCACGGCACGCACTGCGATCTTCTCGAGCAATGACTCGCCCATCCGGCGGGTAGCCCCGAGCCCAGCCAGGCGAAGATAGGTGATCCCTCCTGCCTCAAAATTCACGGCGTCCTGCACCAGTTGCAAGCCCAAATTCTCCGCGACTCGCGCGGCTTGTCTGGGCTCCCAAAGCCCATGGGGTTCCCAGGCCAGAGCGAAGGCCTCCGATTTCAGCGACTCGACCCACGCGGCCAGCTGCTTCTCGTTCTGCGGAGACGGGCGAAAGTTCGACGCGGTGCGCAGGACCAGCCAGCGCGCACGCAAGGTCTTGGCGACCTTCAAGCCGTACGCCAGACGCTGCGCCGCCTGTTCCCCCGGGATTAGCGCATGCTCAGTCAGCGCGACACTGAAGACAAAATCCTCCGAGGCTTTCGCTCGCACCTCCTTCAGCTTGGCCAAGCTCGGCAACCGCTGAGGATCGGCAGTAAGCTCTAGGAAGTCCAGCTGGCTCTGGTACTTTGAAAAACTGCCCTTAAGATAGGTTTGGCCGACAGAAAGACGCATATTCTTAGGTTTCGGGGGGAAGCTCGTGGAAGAAGAACCACTGACGTGGAGCTTCGGCGACGAAGGTTTCAAGACAGTCCAAGGCCACCTGGGCAGCGGCCTGCAGCTCCGAAGCGGGGGCCCGCCTCGATAGTCGAATTTCCGGGAAGACGCGAACGCGATGCGAAAAAAAGCCGCTTCGCCGGCTGAAAACAGGGATGATAGGTGCACCAGAGAGCTGCGCCAGTTTGAAGATCCCCTCTGGGACCCCGAACTGCCGTCCGAATAGCCACCCCCTAACCGCACGACCCGAAGGGGCCGGACGGTCGAGTTGAAGGGCGAGTACCTCGCCTTTCTGGAGGCGCCGAAGCAGCGGCAGCGCATCCAGCCAACTGGCACCCACGTGAGCGATTCGCAACCCGGCGCGCTTGCGGACCGAATCGTGCAGGATGCGCGCGTCACGGTCAGCCTCCGCCTCCATTACGAGCGTTAGGGAGATATCAAGCTCGGAAGCTAGGGCGGCCGCCGCCACGTCCCACGCCCCAATATGAGCAGTCGCGATGATGGCTCCAGTTCGTCGCGCGTCGCCACCCTCAGCGATAGGTCGGTCTAGAAACTCGCGACCCGCCACCTCGATCTTCACCGCCCGTCGCCCAACGGCTAGCGACTCCGTGAGGCAATAGGCGAAGTCGACGAAACTCCCGAGGACATCCCGCGCCAACGGCGACCGCCCCGTTATCCAGCGAAGGGTGTTCACCACCTGCCGTCGCCGTTCAGACAGCAGGGCTGCGAATAAAGCACCGAACAGAGGAGGTAACACCCGAAGCGCAGCGCTCGGGAGATTCCTCGCACCAAAGTAGGCCAATCGCCGCAAGGCGTGACCGCTCATACGCATCAACCCACTCCAAGCAGCCTGTCAAACAGGATGGCTGCCGCGGCGCGCACGCTCAGGTGATTGTACCCATCAGCACGCGGAGACCGTATTGGTTCCAAGTGAACACTCGCGCGCTCGTGCACCGACTGGGCAAGCCCCCAAGACGTTCCGAAACACAGCACCACAGGCGGCCCGGGCTCCGTGAGCCTCGAGCGCGCCGCTCCGAACGACAAGGCCTTCTCAGAGATGGGCTTGGCGCTGGTGGTCCAAAGTTCGGCCCCGTCACCCAGCTCGGCCAACATGGCGTCGATGCTCTCCACGATCCGAATACACGACAGGGCGGGTTTACGGTCGGGGATCCGAAGGCCACCCGAGCCCTTGACCCAGTGCTCCTGTATACGGCTCGCGAGTAGACGTTGCGCGTCTACTGGGTGCACAACGTACATCGCGTTCAGTCCGAACGTGTGGGTGCTTCGAGAGATATCGTGCAGGTCGATATTCGTGATCGCTGCGGTCACCAATTGTTCATCTCTACCCACCACTGGATAGTGGATCAAGGCTGAGGAGACGCGGCTCACGCTGCTCATTTCGCGCCCGCTCTTCCAGACGGCGATAGCAGGTCGGGCCGGCGCTCCGCGGTGCGGGAATGCGCCTGCACCCGGCGCCAGTCGTCAATTTCAGCGTGGTTGCCGTTCTTGAGAACCTCGGGAACCCCCTGCCCGCGAAACTCAGCGGGACGCGTGTACTGCGGATACTCGAGGGAGAACGTCGATCCAGAATCGGTTTCCGGGTCGGGGGACGCGAAGGACTCCTCCTTGGTGGACTCGTGGTTGCCGAGAACTCCGGGGATGAGCCGAGACGTAGCCTCGATCATCGCCATCACCGCAACTTCGCCGCCGATGAGTACGAAATCGCCGAGCGAGGCTTCCTCATCTACCAACCCACGAACTCGCTCGTCGAACCCCTCGTAGCGCCCGCAAACGAACAACAAGCTAGGTAGTCGGGACCACCGCTCTGCCGTCGCTTGCACGAAAGGGCGCCCCTGCGGTGTCAGCAACACGCGCCGAGGCGATGTCTGCATGCGCCCGACCGCGGCGTCAATGGCCGCAGCCACACAGTCAACCCGAAGCAGCATGCCCGCACCTCCGCCGTAAGGCGTGTCATCGACGGCTCGGTGTTTTCCGAGCCCATGATCGCGCAGGTTCTCGAAGGCAACACTCAGGTGTCCGGCGCTCACCGCTCGACCGACCAAGCTCGTGCGCACGAACTCGCCGAATAACTCGGGGAAGAGCGTAACGATAGCGGTTTCGAGCATCAGCCTTACTCGATGAGCCCCTCTCGAGAGGTGAGCGTCACCGTTCGCGCCAGGGTGTCGACGCTCTCTAGCCAAGGCTCGCGTAGCGGTTGCTCAACACGCGTCCCGTCCGGTTGCTCGATCACTAACGTCTCCACGCTCGGGTAGAGGCCCAACTCCACGACCGTGCCCAGGGTCCCCTCGGGAGTACTCACCTCACAGCCAACCAGGTCGGCTAGGTAGTACTCACCGGGCTCCAGCTTAGGCAGTTCATCTCGCCGCACCAACACGGTGGCGCCCCGAAAAGTCTCCGCGCTAGCCCGCTCCTCTACCCCCGCGAGCGCGAGCAGCTTCGCGTCGTTTGATGGGCGAATCCCCACCAGTCGGTACTCGAGCGGCGTGGCCTCTCCGCGTCGCATAACAAACACGCGGTCGAGCTTGTCCAGCGCGCGGCTCTCTGGATTGTGCAACGCGACCCGAAGCTCGCCCCGCAGGCCATGCACACGGGCGACATACCCGACCTCCATCAGCGGCGAGTCGCTCACAAGTTTGCCGGTCGTCAGTCCAAGATATCGAGGTGCACGCGGCGACCTTTGATGGACGCAGCAGAGATCAATGCGCGGATAGACTGAGCAGTTCGCCCATCCTTCCCGATCACCTTACCGATGTCATCCTTAGCCACGCGCAACTCGATTACGCGCTGGTTGCCATCACCGTCCACTTCGGCGACGTCCACCTCATCAGGTTCGTCGACAAGGGCTTTGGCGATCGTAGCGACGAGATCTGTTATCGCCATTCGGCTTAGGCCTTCGCGGATTGTTCGCGGTGGCGCTTCAGCACTTTGGTCAGGGTAGCGCTGACCTTGGCGCCAAGCCCCTCCCAGTGCTCGACCCTTGGAAGACTGACGGTAACCAGCGGTGGCTCCACGTTGGGATTGAAGGTTCCAATGTTCTCGATGAAGCGCCCATCGCGAGGGCTTCGAACGTCGGTCACGACGATTCGGTAGAACGGGGACTTCCTGGAGCCGTGGCGGGCTAGACGAATGTGCACTGACATGGATAATAGTTCTCGATTAGGATTCACAGAGCAGTCGGCTTGAAGAACGCCGCACTGGTAGGGCCGCGGAACCTAAGGTATTGTTGACCCTCGGGTCAAGCTCCGTGGTAGGTGTAGAGCGAATGTCGGGCGAGTACACTTCGGTGGAGCAAGTTTTGGAGGCAGTGCTTGAGCCCTTGGTGCGACAAGATGGAGGAGAATTGTTCGTGGTGCAACACGATGACCTCGTCCTCGCGCTCCATCTGCGTGGAAAGTTCTCGGGTTGCCCAGGAAATACCTTGGCAATTCGTAGGGTTATCGAGCCTGCTATCCGCGCAGTTGCGCCCCGCTTGAGGGTCATCGTTTCAGCCGGGGAGCTGTTGCCGGGCTCTGCTCGGCCATGCCGCCAATCGAGCCCCTGAAGGTGACATGATCTCGGCCATTCGACCAGTCCTAGCGCCCCTATGCCTGCTTCTGGCTGCTTGCGGTCCGCCCGCGCCTCCAAAAGAAGTCCCCATCGACCAGTTGCCCCCCTATTCGGCGGAGGAACAAGCGGTCTTCGATGATTCCCTTGCGCCTGAGGTCTTCGGGTTGGCTACCGATCATCGCGCCTTTCTCGTTCAGCCGAACTTTCGAGCTCGCTCCGAGCAAGCGGACCTCGTGTTCCGCGCGAAGCTGGTGACGGTTAGGCAGGACTTGGTCGCGGGCCAGGCAACCTATGTTGTCGTGTTCCAGCGGATCGGGGCCCCTCTGGTTGGCGGCTACGCACCGTCCGAGCTCGAAGTTACCGTAGGCCGTGGGAGCCCCTCCTTGAGCTCGCTGAGGTCGATGGCCGGAAAGGCCGTAGGTAGCCGAACAACGGTACTGCTCCGACGCTACCGTAAAGATGACGAGCGGGTGGCTCATTTCCGTGCCGAACCCGATTCCGAGCAGGTCCGCAAAGCGATCCTGGATGCACGCCGAGAAGCCCGAGCAAGGGCAACATCCCCTGAGGAAGATTGAAGAAGGCTCCATGTTGTTTCGCCCCAAAGCCGTCCCTATTAAGTCCGAGCGCGAAATTGAGTGCATGCGGGTGAGCTGCCGCCTCGCCGCCGACACTCTGGAGAAGGTCGCGACGCTCATCCGTCCCGGCATCAGCACGGAAGAGATCAACAGTTTTGTCCACCGTGACACCCTCGAGAAAGGAGCGATCCCGGCTCCCCTCGGCTATCACGGCTTTCCAAAGAGCGTCTGCACCTCGATCAATGAGGTGGTTTGTCACGGCATTCCAGGTCCGCAGGTCCTGAATGAGGGTGATATTATCAACGTTGATGTTACCCACATTTTCAACGGGTTCCATGGCGATACCTCAGCCACATTCTACGTCGGCGAGGTCTCGGATGAAGCCCGCCGGGTCACGGAGGCGGCGCGACGTTGCTTGGCGCTCGGGATAGCGGAAGTTAAGCCAGGCGCCCGTATGGAAGACATCGGCGCTGCCATTCAAGAGTTTGCTGAAGGACTAGGGCTGGGCGTCGTCCGCGACTTCGTTGGGCACGGGATAGGACGAAAGTTTCACGAGGAGCCGAAGGTCGCCCATGTCGGCCGGCGTGGGCGAGGCATGCGACTCCGCCCGGGTATGATCTTCACCATCGAGCCTATGATCAACGTGGGCACCTACGAGGTGAAAGTCCTCGAGGACGACTGGACCGCGGTGACCCTAGACGGCAGCTTGTCAGCCCAGTTCGAGCACACGGTGTTGGTCACAGAAACGGGTGTAGAAGTACTTACTGAGCGCAGAGCGCAGCTGCCCAACAGTGAGATATTCCCCGACTATTGGGGAACGTGAGAGGGACCGCGGGGACTTGACCTTTTACGGTCGTAAAAGTTAGCCTGCCAACCGGACTCTCCGTGATTCGGTGACGAAGGGGGTGCAGCACAGTGCGAAATGCTTCCCCCGTCAACCCCCAACTTCGCTTCGCTTCAGCTCGATCGCCGGGCTAATGGACAAGAACCTCAATGGCTACAGGTCGGACCACAGCTAAGAAAAAGAAGTCTGCGAAAGCCTCGGGCACCGCGCCCGTGGTGACCAAGCCTGGGCAGAACGATGGCGTCGCGAAGAAAAAGAAGAGCGACGACCTCAGCAAGATCGCGAAGAAGACCGCCCAAACGACGCCTAGGAAAACCGACGGCAAGGCGGCGAAGACGGAACAACTCAATTCAAAGAAAAAGGCGACACCTCCAGCAGGAGCCAAGGGCGCATCGGCGGGAAAGCAGAAGGTGGCCAAGGTCCCATCGAAACCAGCCTCGGCGGGCAGCTTGAAGCCGTCTGCCAGTCGAGCTGCGGGCAAGAGCGCAAACCAAGCCGCAGGTCGCCGCCAGTCAGTCGTCCCGCCCAGTGTTGGAAAGCCCAGTGTTGGAAAGCCCAGTGTTGGAAAGCCCAGTGTTGGCAGCAAGGCTAGCGCCCCGAAGAACCCTGCCAAGCTCGCCAAAGAGCGCGAAGCTGAAAAAACCAAGCTCGCCAAAGAGCGCGAAGCTGAAAAAACCAAGCTCGCCAAAGAGCGCGAAGCTGAAAAAACCAAGCTCGCCAAAGAGCGCGAAGCTGAAAAAACCAAGCTCGCCAAAGAACACGAAGCAAAAAAAGCCAAACTCGCCAAGGAGCGCGACCGGGAGGCTTCCCTAGCCGAAAAAGCGAAGGCGCAAGCCGACAAGGATCGCGAAAAGCAAAAGCTCCAAAAGCAACGCGAGGCTGAGCAGGCCCAACGCGATAAAGAGCGCGAAAAGCAGAAGCTCCAAAAGCAACGCGAGGCTGAGCAGGCCCAACGCGATAAAGAGCGCGAAAAGCAGAAGCTCCAAAAGCAACGCGAGGCTGAGCAGGCCCAGCGCGACAGAGAGCGCCAGAAGCAGAAGCAGCTTGAGGAGGAATCGCGACTGAAGGTCGAGGCCCAAAAGCTCGCGGAGAAGGCGGCGGAGGCCGCGGCCAAGGAAGCAGCCAAGGAAGCAGCTCGACAGGCCCAGCTGCAAGCCAAGGAAGACGCCAAGAATCAGAAGCTCGCGGGGGTCGCCGCCGAAAAAGAGCGCCAAAAACAAGAGCGAGAAGCCGAAAAAGCCGCAGCCGCCAAAGAGCGGGAAGCTGAAAAAGAACGCCAAAAACAAGAGCGGGAAGCTGAAAAAGAACGCCTGCGCATCGAGCGGGAAGCTGAAAAAGAACGCCTGCGCATCGAGCGGGAAGCTGAAAAAGAACGCCTGCGCATCGAGCGGGAGACCGCAGCTAACGTCTATCGCAAGGCCAAGGAAACGGAACAACAGCGCATCCGTGCCGATCGGGAGGCGCTACGGAAAGCCCTCGAAGGCCGCGCGGCAAAACAAAGCAGCCGCAACAAGTCGGCTGC